>DAOUUM010000436.1 GCA_030668165.1 Candidatus Heimdallarchaeota archaeon | reverse complement strand
AGAAATAATACTGTAATTACGCTGAAAAGGTAACGGTAAGAAATTCTGAGAATTCATCCATTGAATCCGCTGCTCTGAAGGTAAAGATCATCTCGTGGATGCCGGCTGGCAAATTATCAAAAGTAACTCCAAGTAAATTAGGACCAGGTTTTAAAGTTGAATAAGTCATAACGCCCATTAATTCCTCTGTCTCAGTGGGAATTAGAACGGAAGTAAGGACGCTATTCTCAGATACTGTGATTGTTCCATTCCAAACACCATTTGCAGCATAATTGGTTTGTATAGTTATGGTTACATTATTCTCTGGGGGTTCTGCATTCTGGCTAAGATTTAACAAGACAAAACTCAATGCAAGGATTATCACAACGCCAATTATAATTGCGGCAACAATCTGTGAGACAGCCCTTTTCGATTTGAATATCACATGATTAATATATAATGTATATTTTTATTATTATTTCAGGAAAACTGAATTAAAACAAATAAATCACACTATATTTAATTTCGAGTATAAAAATTAATAAATCTACTTCAAATTCGAATATTATAATTTCATGGGTTACTAAACAACACATGGAGGTTAACAGATGAAAGCAATTGTATGTGAAAAATTTGGAGCACCTGAAGTACTCCAACTAAAGGAAGTTGATAAACCAATACCCAAAGATGATGAGGTTCTGGTTAGAAATTATGCATCCTCAATAAACACAGTGGATATTATGTCTCGCAGTGGTAAGGCTCCAAAAGTAATTTTCTGGGCTGCTAGAAAGATGATAGGACCACTTCTGAGGTTATTTATGTTAGGAGTAAGAAGGCCACGACAAAAAATTCCAGGATATGGATTTTCAGGTGAGATAGTCTCAGTTGGTAAGGATGTGGTAAATTGGAAAAAGGGAGATCAGGTATATGGGTATTCAGAGGGTGCATGTGCAGAATACCTAGCTGTTCCAACTAAAAGATTAGCAATTAAACCAAGCAATATGAGTCATTTAGAGGCAGGTGCTGTTGTTGGAGGTGCTTCCCCCGCGATACTAGCATTCAGAGATCTCGCAAAACCTGAAAAAGGTCAGAAGGTACTTGTCATAGGTGCATCTGGTGGGATCGGAACTTTTGGTATTCAGATAGCCAAAATATATGGGGCTGTGGTAACTGGTGTTTGCGGCCCAAGTAATCTCGAGATGGTGACAGAAATAGGGGCAGATTTTGTCATAGATTATACAACAGAGGACTACGTAAAAAGAGATGAAAAATTTGATATAATATTTGATGCGGTGGGGGCAAATACCTTGTCTAACTGCATGAATATTCTTGCTGAAGATGGAGTATATGTATCGAATAATTTTATGAACAGTTCAAAACATATCTTGCAATCTATATTTGGTAAAAAACTTAAGACTGGAGTGGCTAATGAAGGTCCGGAGAATCTCGATCAATTCAGAGAATGGATTGAGGAAGGAAAACTCAGAGCTGTTATTGATACCGTGTATCCCCTTGAGCAAACTGCCGAGGCTCATCGACACTATGAGACAGGACACTCTAAAGGTAGAGTGGTAATTAGCATAGATTGAGATGCTTATTGAATGAAACGTGATTTGATATGAAATTTAAAAACATTAAACTAAAATTCCGCCATCAGTATAGAATCTGGTCGTACGCTCTCTTCAATTCAAGAAAAATAGTTAGATTCATGAAATCACCTAAGGCCGAAGGCTCTGATGAAATAACAATAGATGTTGTACCCACAATCACTGTATTTGAACTGGAAAAGAAAATTGAGAGTGATGATTATTTAATCTTAGATGTTAGGGGAGCTAGGGATTTTAAAGACGTTCACATCGAGGGATCGATTAATATCGAATTCACAGAGGTTTTGGAAAATCTATCACTTATACCCAGAGAAAAAGAAATTGGGGTGCTATGCTATGGAGGCGGAGCTAGTGAGTTTGTAACCAAATTACTGCTTCAACACGGATATCCAAAAGTTGCAAATATCAAGGGTGGAATAATTCGGTACGCTCTTGATGTAGATACTGATCTTTTGGAACTGTTTTAGTTTTGAGTATACTACAAGTAACGATTTCAAAGTTTATACTTAAGTTTCTTCTATAAATCATAAGGTCGATTCAGGCATTTTAGAATTTCTTATCAGTAGATACAGACCAAGTGTCAATTCAGCAAGGGAGGCTGGAACCATTGCGATTGGGTACAATATATCATACAAATTTTCAGATATTACAAATTCTCCATAAGTTGTAACCAAATAACTAAATGATGCAATAATGACGAATATACCTATCCATTTTGGAATATAGCCTGATTTAACGGTAGCATATCCGAGGACGAAGAGATGAATAATAAAGAAGAAATATGCGATTAGAGTTGTGTAGTCATACACAGAAGTGTATAGCAATGCCAAGGAGATGACTGCGATCAGGTTAACTGCTGTATATGCCAATCTAAAAGCCATAGTTGCAAGTGCTATTTTATGTTGTGCTGGTTTGAGAACAATATAGAGGGCAAATGCTACAATTATATCCAAAATAAGGATAATGAAATAGAAGATAATGCCGAGTGTGAATGCAGATTTATTATCATTAATATTATTTTTTGTAACGATTTCATTCCCAAATTCAATGAGTTCCAAAAGTGGGAGTAGCCCTACAACAGCAAAGATAACCATCAATAATAGAGCTATTCCTACAATTTTTGCAGCTTGGCTTGGTGTTGTCTCTGATTTAAGTATCATAAATGATCAGATTACTTATATATTATTAAACTTCGTGGCTTCTAAAATCCATTATGCAACACATAAGAATTTGTTAAGATGAGTCTATTTATAGGATTTTGAATTTACGTATAGGCGTAGCTAAACGCAATTGTATTTTATTGTAAGGATCATTAAATATGAACGTCACAATGAGACAAGATGCCATATAAGATGCCTTATTT
>DAOUUM010000437.1 GCA_030668165.1 Candidatus Heimdallarchaeota archaeon | reverse complement strand
GGAAAATGAGTGAGATAACATCAGAGAACACAAAAATTCATGAGATCCATGGATTTCACAATAAAACAGAATACTCAGTTAATGATGAGATGAGATTGCTGAAGAGATTGGCAAACAGATCTACTTCTGAGAATAGGAATAATGAATCAAATGCACTGCAGAGATTGATTTCAATGGCTTTTGGGAATGGAAATGAGCTGGATAAGCCTATATCCAGGCATAATGGATCCAAAAGAATTGACATACTCTCTGAATTCAGGTTCAAGAGATTAAAATCCCCGGTTAAATTACTTAATATATTAAAATATCTCAAACTTGAGAGGGACAGGACACCTAGTTATGGTTTAAAAGTAGTTCAAAAATATTCCCAGTCACTTTATATCCCTTTTATCTTTGATTATGGTGAGAATTCAGAAGGAATTTTTTACATTGATCAGGATAGACCACTGCAGATGAGAGATATATATGTGATAGAACAGGCAATCAAGAAGGCGAGAATAGATGCAGCATATGTTGTGGTCAATGAGATCGGAATCCCTGCCAAGAACCTGGTCAAGAGGATTAATGATGAGAGGGAGGTAAAAATCACCTACGATTACTATGATACTATTGTGAAAAAAATGAAAATCATGAATAATTAGAATTGGACCAGATTTATGATCGTGTTAGGAATTATGTGGATAAAGGATTTGATATATTGAATACCAACCAAATCCAATTTCTAACTTATTTCTGAATAAATTTCTGAAGTGAATTTAAGTATCGTAATATCAGGATCTTTGACTATGAAATCAATGCTGGTAAATGAAAGCCATGCTTTCTGAAATAGATGATCTATAAACGTGATCTTATCCCACTTATATTCCACGGGAACTTTAGACAATAGCAAGCCACTGGAATTACCCTTTTTGACAATCAGGCCATGTGTTCCAATCTCAAAAGAATTCAGGAACTCTGTACTCGATGTGGCAACTATCTCCTCAACAGGGGATAGTATCTCAACGCTTATCCTTAGTTTTGACAATTCAGAGGATTTAATTTTGCTAAATCTCGGATCTTTGGTTGCAGCATTCCTTGCACTGCAGCTGATCGAGTGAGCAAGTGGTTTTGTCGGATATGGGAAACCCACACATCCACGCAAACTCTTACTGTCACCTTTAAATGAGTAGATTGTTGTGAATGCTCCCTGTTCAATGAGAAAATCACCATACTTACTATCAGTCAGATCAGGATCCCATTCATTGTTATTCTCAATGATTTCATGAAGGGATTTACGAGCAATCTCGAGAACTATTTTTCCTCTTTCCATCTGTTTAGTTATTGGATGATGAGCGAATAAACATTCTCCATACTAATTGAAAATTTGCTAAAATTAGCCTATGATTGAAGTTCTTGTTAAGTTTGATACGTATAGAGCAAGTATGTAATTCCAACAAGTACTGCTGTTAGAACAAGCATTGAGAAATTAACATTAGCAACAAGTTCCTGCGTTTTCAATTTTTTATTTATCCTCTCCTCCTCTCCCATTGCCTGGAAGATACTGGTATAGGAATACGAGAAAGCCCACAGTGTAAATTCAAAAATACTGAAGAATAGAAAGAACAAATATAGGGAATTTGTAATGTCAAACAGAAAAATTACATAATAGGTAATTAATGCACCAGCAATTGTGTAAGCGACATCCTTTCTCGTGGGAAATAATAACAGTTTCCATTTCACTGCCCGGAGTCTCTTCTCCTGTAGATAAATTTCTACTAGTTGTTTGTCGTCGATGATTGCTGACATGCTAATACTATATCAGCATATGCAATTATAAGTATTTACAAGGGAATAACCCAATTTAACAAAATAATATCAAATTAATAAAACTCATCAGAATCGATCATTCGTTTCTCACGAATTAATAATATATCATCTTCAGGCCCCTCTGTGCCATTATCATTGATAAAACCAACCACTTTTTTGTTTAACAATGCATAGGTTATCAGGGGAGCTAGAATATCAAAAGGAATCTTAGTCTTTTCATTCAATTCTGCAAAAGTAATCTCATTATCAAATCCCTTTACTTGTTTTAGTTCTTCAATTATGTTGAGCAATTCGCTTAGTTTGCTTAGTAACTCATCAGATAACTCATTATCAGCAGGTAGATTATCCTTTAATACCTTTTTTAAGTCGCTATTATCTTCCACAGTCATTTTAATTAAATCTATTATTTAAGATTTTTGCGTATAATTTTAGAAAAAATAAAAAAATCGATTTTTAGTGTTAAATTATGGATATTAAGAGATTAATTCATTTCTTTTTACGGAGGATAACCATAGCACTTAGTCCCAATGGTATAACGAATGTTGGTAATGGGGTATCTGTTGTATCCGTTGTATCCGTTGTGGGAGTTGTATCAGCCACAGCTTCAACTGTAACAGTTACTAGATCCTCTGCAATATTCCCAGATAAATCTCTTGCCCAAAGTTTGAATAAATAACTACCAGGTGACAAATCAGATAGTGAATATTCAACCGTGTTGGTACCTTCTGTAGTAATACCATTTTTTACCACTGTATTATCCTGTAATACCTCATATTCACCACCATATTTATCCTCCTCAATAGTCCATGAAACTGTTTCAGCATCACCCTCAGTTATCGTAATATCAGCGGTATCTGAAACTGTTGGAGAGGTATCATCACTATATATGCCACTATCAATCATGATATTGACATAATCAAACACTTGAATACGGAAATTACCCTGATCTGCAACCAAAACACGGTTATTCACATAGTCAAATGCTATCCCATCAGGAGAGGCAAATTGACCTTCTTCAGCACCAGTTACATCATCACCCCAAGCATATATTGCACTATAGTTAGTTTTATCAAAAACGACAATTCTAGCTGGATCATTACTATCATCTCTACCCTC
>DAOUUM010000537.1 GCA_030668165.1 Candidatus Heimdallarchaeota archaeon | reverse complement strand
TTTTATCTAGAAGATAAACTAATGTTTTAAATTTATTAATTTTATTGCTAGAGACTTGGTTTCCTATAATTTCAAATTATTGATTGGAAATGCATTTTTTAAAATAAAGTGCATGACCTAAGTAATTTATTTATTTCTGAATTTGTGAAATCTGAATATGCAGCAAAAGTGGGAATAACAAATATTGATGAAGTTAATATTCTACCTATCACTACATACGATGGATTTTCCAAAGCAATGTCAAATCCTTTATTTAACGTCTCACTAGGCTGGAGTGATAGCCCAGTTCTATTTGATAATTTAGCAGATGAAGGAGCAATATCACCAATCACCAATCTGACACTTATTGCTGAGATAAACAATACCTATCCTTTAATTCTGGGAAATTCTAAAATGAGATCTTATGATGATAATAATGATCTTCTTTGGGCAGCTACAAGTTTTTCAAGCTATGGGTTCACAGTTAATCACGATGTGTTGCAAGAGAGAGGACTTTCAGTACCAACAACGTGGGAGGATCTTGCTAGTCCCGAATTCTTTACCTCTGTTTCACAACCCAATATCGGGATGGCTAATGCACCGGATTCAGTGAGTACCTCACATATCTATCAAATTATTCTTCAAAAGTATGGATGGGAAAGGGGATGGCAAATTATTAACAATATGGCAGGAAATGGTAAGATCTATGGTGGACCAATCGAGGCTCTTTCTTCAATTGTGTTAGGAGAGACTGCAGCTGCACTTACAATTGATCATTATGGATTTATGGCCATGTCTCAAAATTCATCTATTGAATATATAATTCCAGATAATGGGACACAGATTGTGGCCTGCCCAATAGCATATTCCAAGGTTCCACCACATCAAGCTGCGGCGGATGCATTTATTAAATTTGTATTGAGTAGTGAGGGACAGGCCTTATGGTTAAATGAAACGGTAAATCGATTACCGATAAGGGAAGATGCCTTTGACACGGATTATGCAAATGAAAGAGATGATATTGATCTCATGTATAATATGTACAATAAGACACTATCAAATTTATACATTCAATTTAATGAGACTCTAGCTCTACAACTCGAGGAAGTTATGAGACCTCATTTTGAATATACAATCACTGATGTACATACAAAATTAGGAGCAACATGGGCAGAATTAGTAAATGATTATCGAGCAGGAGGAATGGATAAACCTCGATTTGATGAGATTAACGATTATTTTGGGAAAGCAGCTATCAACCAGACAGAGGCAATTGAATGGGGTACCTATTTTGAACCCCCCATAATCGATTCATCAAATAAATGGTCGATCTTTGCTAATGAAAAATTTGATTTTGTATTAAAAATGATTGAAGATGATAATCTTTCGGCACCAGGAGACCAGAACACCAAGATAGAGGATACTACTACAAGCGATGGTGTCAGCTTAATTTCATCTACAACTACAGATTCGACTGATTCTGAACTGTTACCATTCAATTTTGACTTAGTTATTCTAATTATGTTACTTCTTCCGATTCTACGTAAAAGGAAGAACCCATACTAGATATCATATAATTGTAGCGGCTGTAGGTGATAATTACTATAATTTGCACACAATCTTAATATAAAGGATTTAGCTAGGATTAAATATGAAGGGGATAAGATTTGGTATATTCGTTATTTTGACTGTCATGCTTACTCTTGCTGTTATTCAACCAGCAAGTTCCGCGGAAACTGATAATATTGGCTTGGATGCCACGAAATTGGTAATTGTAACCCGTCATGATAGTACAACTATTGATTTATTTCTATCCCAATTTGTAGAATCAGAATATGCAGCCAGTGTTGGAATTACTGGTGTTGATGAGATATCCGTACTCTATGCATCAACTTTCGATGGATTTTCAAAAGCAATGTCAAATCCTTTCTTTGAGGTGTCACTAGGCTGGGGTGGAGGTCCTTCTCTATATAATAATTTGGCTGCTGAGGGATCAATAATGCCGATTACCAATTCTTCCATGTTGGGAGTCATTAATTCAGCTCTTCCGGATCTCATAGCAGGTGCTGAGATGAAATCTTATAATGATGCCGATGAGATGATTTGGGCTTCGAGTGTAATATCTAGTTATGGGTTTACTGTCAATCACGATGAATTAGAATCGAGGGGATTGCCAGTGCCAACAACATGGGA
>DAOUUM010000225.1 GCA_030668165.1 Candidatus Heimdallarchaeota archaeon | reverse complement strand
GATGTTTATGAGTTGAAACAAATGATATATGAGAAATACAGTGGGGAATATGAAGGAAAAAAACTCGATGATCTAAAATCTGGACTCAAGGAAATCAGTGTAGATCCTACGAACTCAACTAGCACCACAAATTACATCAAAGCTGAACTTGAGGTAGAGGACGAAGTTATTGATGAACTCATTGAAATACAAAATATTGATGCTGAATATCCTATACTCGATATTCCGTCTGAAATTGTAGAGGACGTAGATCAGATAGTAGGGGATCATAGGAGAAATACGCATGTTGTAGATCTTGATCGTGTGGTGTCCACCGATAATTATATTAGAAATGAGAAGGAGTTAGAGGATGAACTATCCGAAATAGAATTACAAGAAAAGCGGGATGCAGATGTTTATGAGTTGAAACAAATGATATATAAGAAATACAGTGGGGAATATGAAGGAGAAAAACTCGATGATGATTTAAAATCTGGAGTCAAGGAAATCACTGTAGATCTTGAGAATACAATCGCCACAACTAATTACTGGAGAACGGGAACTGAAAATAGAAGCAATGGTATTGGTGAACGAATTGAGAATAAAATGGATGCAAATAGGCTTGCACCTGAGAATGATGAATATCCACTCATCACACCTGAAGACTGGCATGAAGTATCCGAGATAGATCCAGGTGAGGTATTGGACTATATGCTATCTGATGAGATACTGGAGGTCATGGACAAGCTGGAATATCTAAGTATACTTAATACCGAACAGAACGCAATTCTTCCACAAGAATATAATGAACCTTCGTTTGAACCAAATAAAACAGGATATTTCAATAAAGAGACAGAATTTGAAAGGGTTCTATCGGATAATGATCCGGTATTGCTGGATGAACAGGAAATTACAGATCAAAATAATGATTTTGAAGACAAGGCTCCAGTACTTGATAAAAAAGTGGAGGAGGAAGAAAGTGAATGGGCTTCAGAAATTAAAATATCCAATAGAACTTATTCTGATGGATATATGCAAAATGCTGCAGAAACTGAGACTGAAGAAACCAGTGAAGAGGATACCGAACAAATAGAAGAAGAAGAGGCTGAAGGGGATGAAAAAGAGGAAGGGGAATTAGATAATAAGAAAAGAAGCACTACAAAACAGCACAGAAAAGTAATTTCAGAAATTATGCATGCAATATCACAGCAGACCATTCAATTACTAGTGGATGAGAATACTGAGGAAGAAAAATCTTCCGAGAAAGACTCCTATACCAGTCGTCCCAAGGCAATGTATTCATTTTTCAGTTCTGAGATTACCAATCATCCCTATGCTAGGCCTCCCAAGGCCATGCCCTCATATTTCAGTTCATCTGTAACCAATAATTCATACTTTGGTTCGCCCAAGCCTGTACCGTCATATTTCAGTTCTTCTGTAACTAAAAATTCCTATTTTGGTCCACCTTCATCTAAATCATCTAGAAGTAAAGTTGCCACAAAGAAGTCTCAAGATCTAATTGATAAGATTGATACTCTGAAACAACAGGTCAGAAAGCATATAATGGATGCTGTCTCAGATGATTCTGATTATGACCCCAATAATTTTAAAATGGTATTCAAGAAGTTTATGAGAAACAGCGAATATCCTGATGGGTACGACGATAATGCCTTGATAGTGAAAGATAAGGTATATCCCATCGATTCTTTTGATGATCTGTATGCAATTCGACATATAGATCCGGAACGATATAATCTATTCGTACAGTTTGCTCAATTACAAAGCTTGGCTCATATTCCATCCCTGAATGAGACTGAAATGAAAGATGAGATTGGGCAGATTCTTACCATGAATCCGGGATTTGTTTATGGTCCCTATGGATCATGTGTCTGGTTACATGATAATCCAAATTATCTGGATCATTTCACAAGCGTTTGGCTTAACAGACTAATCGAGAATATATTTGATCAAATAGACCAAATGGCACCTAATAAGGCACAGGTGAAGACATTACCAGTTCCAATCCCCAATCAGAATCCACCCCCTATTGGAAGCTATAATACTTTCGTAAATACTGCATCCCCACGAATAGATGAGATTGCAGCCACCCAATACGTCAGTAGTGTTGGGGTTGATCGCCTTCTTAGGCTAATTACCTTCTTAGGAGGTACTGCATCCGGTGTTAGTAAAATTCAATTTTCTCATACATTAGGTGTTGATAAACAGAACATTGATCGACCATTTAAAGAAATATTGAATGAGGAATTTAACCAGATGGTTTTCTTCTCTTACTTATTCAGGGAGAATAAGATCTCGCTTGATCAATTCCTTGGTCTTCCAATTAGGGAGGTAAATGGTGTTTCAACAAGGATCAGAGATATAATATCAAAACATATTCTAATAGATTCTGATATTGCTCAGTATGCTTTGGGTATTGCATTAAATCCTAAGGGGCTTGCCTCAGCAATTAATAAAGTTTCTATCAAATTAAGAAGTTTAAGTGATGATATTTCAAGGGATGAGTATTTGGAAGTCCTATTAGAGGCAGAAAGGGGTGTTCCTGGTTTTGTAGATAAATTATTCTCCGATACTCCGGATATGTTAAGGGATAAGACTGGAATATCTAATAACATGGCTGAACCACTGCAGAATTTTATTTATGAACACGTCTATTCTGTGCTTATACATACCGATTTCAGCAAAATTATGACTTCATTTGATAAAAAGACAATCATGCAATATGCAAGTAAATTACTGAAATACTCTAATCAAAATCATGTCATCCTCGCTGACGAGAGAATAAGTGTTGGTAATGATGGTATCGGAATAGGGATTAAGAAAGGTGTGAATGATGTTTTTAGTCCTAACACCGTCATTGAGAAGAAATTTTACAATGCAGAGCTCAGAGATTCGATGTTGTACAAGGAAATCAACCCAGCTACTATGAATTCAAACGCGAAGATAATATATCCACTAATCATCACTGAAACCGACAACATAGGTAATATCATTGAGCCAGGCATGTCAGATTACTTGGGATCTAACAGAATTATGAGTCTATTTGGAACTACAGATCCTGATTCTAGAATAATATCTCGTCAGGGGTTCGGAGTGGATATGTTAGACAAAACCAAACGTGATTTTAAGAAAATTTTGGGTAGTGGAGGTATTAATACTGAGATGTCCTTGACATTGACCGATGGTTCTCCTAGCCCAAATCTTGTTGCCTGTTTCTTCAATAAGTTAATAGGTGCAGATTACATCGATGATACCCCTGTGGTCATTTCAGATGGAACTACCTTGGCAAAATATGGTATCACAGATATTGACCAATTAGAACTTGCTTCCAAGTTTGCGAGGGCATTCATCGATAAATTCAATAATCGTCTGGATGAAATCATTCTCTATGAGATGGCCTCCTCTTGTCGCAGTTTCGTTCGTCCTAATAATTTAGGCTTTATTTCAGATCTTTCAGCGAGGACTGGTTTGGATAAATGGAACCAAATTAATTCGGGTACCCTATCTAGTCCAGCAATCTACAACATGGGTTCAGGTATCCATAACATAGATGTCGTGATTAGTGTCGATGTGGAAGATGAATGTATTGATAAAAATAAAGTTATTCCTTTCAGTTTTGAACCTGATCTTTTCTGGAAATCTAACGATCAAGGCATGTTAGGATTTTCTGAATCTGTGATCAATCTCAACCTTACAACCACAGGCAATACCGATATCATCGGAAGTTTACCCAAGGATATATATCAAGTAGATCCTCTAGGTGTATTCTCTAATGATGTTCTCCCCAAAGGTTTAATTATTGATATTGTTGACAATTTATTTGTGGTCAGAGTCAGACCAGAATGGGCTGAGAAACAAAATATTATTGAATTAAGTAGAAAATTTAATGATTTTTACGAATTAATAAATCCTACTGAATTAAAAAACTACATTTCAGGCTTAATGACATCTGAAACAGATTTAATTGCTTTCAGATCTAATATCATCGACAAAATGCCAATTGAAATGCTGCGGATTCTCCAGGGGAAATTGATGAAAAAATTGTTCAGACCGGATTCAAAGGGGTTTGGAGTTGCCTCGATTTATTCTGAAAACTTTGTAGAGAATTTTAACGATCCTGTGTTCGTACCAGAGATGAAGGTTCTACAATTGATTATTCCACGGAATAACCTAGATAATATTGAGGAGACAATATCGATTTATCTCAATAAGAGGGATGATCTAATGCCATATGATCACGTGGAACTGATGATGACTGGAAATGACAATTTTGGCACAATAATTGGTGTAATTGATAGATACACACTTGGATCTGTAGGGAAAGGAGATCTGCTGAGGGCAAGAAATAGCTATGAAAACCTCTTAGACTTCATCAATAAAGACGGTGGTGTAAATCTGAATGGAATTATGCGTACTATATTAGATAGGAGTCCAGGTACCAGACAACAGCCTCTTTACCTGAAAACATATCTCGAAGGAACATTAGATACGGATAAGACTGACCAACTCTTTCTGGAATTAAATGAAATTGTAGGTGATGTGGAATGGAATAAATACCTTAGATCCTCTTTTAACCCTCAGAAGGGTGTTGGATATTCTTCAATAGTGCATCTACTTAACAATGCTAATCAAGCCTCGAAATATAATAATATTCTATATCCCAAAGCCTCTCGATCTCAATATTTTGGAGTTTTGGAGGATTACATTGAAATAAGACACAATAATCAGATTATTAGTAATGATAACTCGACAGTCCTAAATGCTATTAGACATAATAAGGCCCAGCAAGATATAATTTCCATCATAGCCTTTTACGCTGATCCCAAGAATGTTCAAAAATATGGTATCAGTCATTCGACAAATATTGTCAAAGGCAAGAATAAGGGTATTCAACACACAATCACAACGAGTAAAGGTAAAGTATTTTCGTTCATCATTAATTGGAGAGATTCGGCTTCTTCTGAGGTCAGGAATTTCTTCAATAAAATACCAGGTCTTGTTGTAATGGATGAAGGCCCAAATATCGGCCCGGTACAACAATTATTCAGGTTTAAGGTTGATGGACGTGAACAAATTGCATCATTTGGTGTCCATGCCACTCTCACTGATAGATTAAAGAAAATGTTTGGAATAGTTGATGATAATATGAATCTTGTTGATGGACCGGCACTTTGGTCTAGAAATACGATTAAAGACTGGGTTGATAAAGATCTAATCAAAATTATTGACGACGACACATATAAGCTCACTTCTTTTGCCCTAGATTTACTAGCACAAGAGAATGGGGACGAGAGATTGGCAGATATGTTTAGAAAACTTGATGAGACTGGATGGACGAATTTGTTATTCCAACATCCTAGCACTGGTAGTGTAGTAACCGAGGATTGGTTGACAGTTATTTTTAAGAATATCATATCTGATAGCATAGCAAATTCACCTCAACTTGATCTTTTCTTGGGCATGGTACGACATCAAAATTGCCCTACCAATATCAATCTTCATCCTGACTATCCCATCACTATTTCT
>DAOUUM010000029.1 GCA_030668165.1 Candidatus Heimdallarchaeota archaeon | reverse complement strand
TAATATCAAAGGCAAAAGAAGCTGCAGTTATAATTGGGATTATGCTTAAGAATAGTACTGAGATTAGCAAAATGCTTGATAATTTTTTGTTCATTTCAATCACTTTTCATTTTTTTCTCGGTACGAATTCGTACCAACAGGTACACAATTTTTTGATAATTTAAAAAAGTATTCCAAAAATAGTGTATAATCCTATCTGATTTACTATTGATAATATACTAATATTTCCCAGTAATAATGCATTCAACAATGGCCTTGTATTGACATAATTTTGATGAATTCAAATTAATTAGATCTCGTAAAAATATGCTGATTTTGCTAATTGATTATAGGAAAAATGCGATTCTGGTTTTCATTTCAATTTGTATTCACAAGTTTATTTCATTGTCTAGATCAATCACGCCATCTTGCATGCGGATTATCCTATCTGCCCTTCCTGCAATTTTCTTGTCATGGGTGACAAGAACAATGGTCACACCATCTCGACGTGAACTCTCGATGATATCCATAATCTGAAGTCCTGTCGCGGTATCCAGGTCTCCAGTGGGTTCATCAGCAAATAGGATATCTGAATTGTTCATCAGCGATCGGGCAATGGTTACACGTTGCTGTTCCCCACCAGATAATCTCAGGGGAGATCCCTTGATATAATCCTGCAGACCAACGTCCACAAGAAGACCGGTGGCACGTTTCTTATAATTGCCAATCTCTTTTCTGGTACCAAGATCTGCTGGTAGTGAGACATTCTCCCTGTTGGTGAAATTGGCCAGCAAGTTATACGATTGGTAGATGAATGAAACAGTGTCCCGTCTGAAACGGGTCAGTTCCTTCTCGGTTGCAGTAACCAGATCCAATCCAGCCACATGTACTATTCCACGATCAGGCTCCTCAATTCCCGAGAGAATATTTAGCAGGGTGGTTTTGCCGGATCCTGATGGACCCATGATGGCAACGAATTCACCCTTCTTTATCTCCAGATCCACCCCTCTGAGTGCATAGACTGTGGTGGATGGTAGTGGAAAGGTTTTGAATACACCTTCTGCATGTATAATTGTGTTCTCAGCAATTTCAGCTTCAATCATTTCTGAGCCATCAGTCACAAGATTACCACCCAGAGCCGTATAGCTCGGAATGTCACCGAAAAGTTCCGTAACAAAACGAAAATGTTCAAGATCATGATAGATTCCCGCAACAAAGGCTGCAAATTCCTGAAGAACTGATGAGCTTGTCCCGGTTATCTCTGCCTCATCGACTTTGACATAGATACTGCGGATACGTTCTGCATTAAGGGTCAGGCGCTTCATAATATCCTCTGATTTCTGAATTGCTGTCTTGATCTGATCGGAATTAATTATCTTATTGAAGAGTGATCTCACCATATCCGAATCCATCTCTTCAGCTTCTCTATAGATTTCCTTCTCCAGTTGCAGGTATCTTGTCATAATTTTTTGTGCCAGTGAGATGGGTTCTCTTATACCAAGGAGTTTACCAAGGAATACCGATGCTACCTCCACAATAAGGCTCTGTTCACGGATGTCCTTGAAATTATTCAGGCCCGTTTCAAATGCCTCCAGATCTGTTTCCAGCTCTAAAATACGATTGTAGATAATATTTATCTGTTCGGATAGGATTGGAACATGATTCTTGGCCAATGATGCCAGAGCCATCTCATCAGCAATATTACCGATATCTCCTGGAGTGTTGTCATCTTTTGAAGAATCTTCGAAATTGGTAGTATCATTTCCGATGATAATCCTGTCTATCTCATTACCTGGTAGATCCCAGAGGATCATCTGTGAGATCTTGAACAGGGCACGTACCTCATTGCGTATCTTGGCTGGAAGTTCATCCAGACTTAAAATTTCATCTTTGATCTCAACACTGCTGTTATTATCCAGATCCTTGATAGCCTTTACAGACGCGACATATTCAGGATCTTTTGCCACCATTTTCTTGATTTTATCAAGTGTCCTGCTAGCAAATTTATCATAGGAATTTTGTAATCTGGTCTCAATCAATTTTCTTTCATTTATGGAAAGCAGAGATTCATTAGCAGTCTCTGAACTACAGAAGATAAACTGATTGAGTTCCTCAATATTTGGTGAGTATGAACTCTTGCGACCCGGATCAATTGATCCAAGTATCTTGTTCAGTTTACGTTTGTAGTTATAATTCTCCTTTCTAAATGGTTTGTAAACCGGAAAAGATGCTGTTATTTTAATTGTCTCATCTATCATAATTTAGCCTCCTCAAGCCCGGTCTCAATAATAGTTCCATTCTCAATACGTATGGTCCTATCACATTGTGCTCCGATCCATTCAGAATGTGTTACCAGCAGCAAGGTCTGTTTTTTCTCACTGTTTATCCGTCGGAACATCTTTAAAATATCTGTCTCTGCAGACCTATCCAGATCTCCTGTTGGTTCATCACCCAGCATTATTGCAGGGCTGGTAATGAGTGATCGTCCAATGGCCACTCTCTGTTCCTGACCCCCTGATAACTCGTTGGGGAAATGTTCTAATCGTCCACCAAGACCTAGCTCCCTTAGCATCATTGTGGTCCTGCGTTTGGCCTGCTCATTGGATAACCCCTGAACTAGTAGAGGGAGCATCACATTCTGCTCAGCTGTGAGAAACTCAAGAAGGTTGAAATGCTGGAAGATATAACCTATATTATCTCGTCTTAATGCAGTCCTTTCCTCCTCATTGAGAACAGTCACCTCCGATCCATCTATCTTGATACTACCCGTGGTGGTTGGGGTCAGACCCCCGATCAGGTTAAGCAGTGTGGTCTTACCACTACCACTTGGCCCCATGAGGGCCACCATCTCACCCTTGTAAATGGTGAAATTGCTGTCACGAACAGCATGAACTTCAGTAGAGGTTCCCTCAAGGAATTTCTTATTCACATTTTTCAATTCCAGCATAGGAATATTCCAGTCAACATTTTCATTCTTTTTCATAACATTCTCACCCTGTGTACCTCAATGCATCTGATGCAGGGATATTACTGGCCCTGATCGCTGGAATAATCGCCGCAAATATTGCCGAGAACAGTGTTATCAGCCCATAAATGATTATCGTATTCCATGGGATCTGGAACTGGACAATGCCACCGAAGATGCTCGTAAGCGCATAACCCATGATCACACCATTGATGAAACCAAGGAATAAACCAATCATTCCCAGTACAATCAGTTCAAGAACAACTGAAACAACAATATCCTTTCTTCTGAATCCAAGTGCACGTAGCATTCCAATCTCTCTCTTACGCTCTGCAACACTCCTTGATGCCACAACCAGTAGACCAAGAATGCCCACTGCAAATCCGAGTGAGACATAGGCCTGCAGGAACTGGAAGAACTGGAAACCACTCTCCAACTGTGCCTCATAGATGGAGTAGGTCGTTAGTCCTACCACTCCATATAGGCCGTATTCATCTTTGAACTCCCCTGCATTGCTCCATTTCTCGATCTCAATAAGAAGAGGGGAAAGTTCGTCCGAATCAGTTTCTGCATTGGTTTTTACAATAAATACATTCTCAGAATTACCTAAGCCACTGGATGCAATTAATTTGTACTTCCATCCCTCAGAAACATAAAAAGTGGGTGCCATTCCAGCAAAACCTCCACCACTATCACCACCAAAACTAGCACCACTGGGGCCAGTGTTGCCATAATCACTCAGCGGGGATCCACTCGAAACAGCTCCGATTACAAATTCTTGCAAGGTTCCATCAGTCAGGTTAAGATAGACAGACTCTCCCTGTGCAGGCCCCATTTCTATTCCTTCCTCACTGAAGCTGATTATGAAAGTTGATGCAATTACAGGCTTCAATTCTCCATCTATATTGGCTATGGTTTCATTATTGGCGATTGCTTTCCAGACAATCTCATCTTCAAGCGTGGCCTCGATGCTGAATCCAGCTTCTTCTGTTGGTTCACCATTCTCGAATGGGGTACCAGTCTTGTTATCAGCCAGATCAAATGGGAAAATCCAGTTCGACTGATCATCTGTCTCCCAGAATGAATCGGGAGCAACGCTTACCGATTTGTACAGACCCATACTCTCCGGATCCGAACTATTGGTATAGAAGGTACTAGCCGGCGATACCAAAAATCCTCTAACGTCAGTGATATAGGTATCAGCACTGGTATCTCCAAATCCATCAATCAATTTTTGTGAATAATCAAGACTGATTGGCATCACATTATCTGGAGTATAGATTATCAGTTCTGAACCTGCAGTCATTGCCTGAGTTTGTGAATCAAGACCGTACCTGAAAGAATAGGAAAATGTTCCTATCCAAATATTTAGAGTTAGTATGGTTGCGAATAGGGCAAAAGTCAGAGTTGATCTCGATACTTTTGATCTCATCTTCCTGAATGCCACCATCGTTGTTCCACGAATGGGTGTGGTGCTTGACCTGGCAAACCAGCTAGCAATTTTCTGTCCTGCTCCGGCCAGAGAACTGAGATTAACTGCCATTACAATTACCGATCCTATCAGCAGTGATCCTGCCAGATATAGTATATACGTCAATCCATTTGAATCGGTGCTAGGACCACTTATCTCCAGTTGATCAACCGCATAAAAAATGTTAAAGTAGGCCCAACCCAGTAGTGATAGTCCAACTGCAGAGATTCCAAGCCTGAAATTACGGAAATAAGCCAATAAGATTGCCGGACCAACCATCAATAATACAATTGGCAGATATGAATTTTCCAATCCATCAACAGTCTGGAAAGCTACTTTTCCATCAATAATGGGATTGGGATCAAGTGATATCAATCCAATAAAGGCAAGAATAGTTAAGATAACACCAAAGTAGAGAGATTTTCTGCCGAAATTTTCTTTTGGTGGGGCTTCAATACCTCTCAGAACCCTAGCAATGTTGATTCTGGACGCGTTGATTGCGGGGAATAATCCGGTGATCACACTCAGCACAAAACCGGCCAAGAATGAACTAACCATAGTTCCCAGTTCAACAACCACAGGAAATATATCACTGGGGAAACCAAAAGTAATTCCCAAAAAGAATATGAGAATCCGACCGTAGAGTATGCCTCCTCCCATACCTATAACAGATCCGATTATTCCCAGAAATACAGCCTCTATCAGATTATAACGCACAATTTGTCCCTTTTTAGCACCCACTGCACGGAGAATGCCTGTTTCCTGTTCTCTGGCAGCCAAAGCCATGCTCTGTATATTTACGATAACCAGAACACCAGCTAGTATAATAATTGCACCAAAACCATTCAGTAGGAGTTCAAGACTATCTGCGGCCATTTCTACCATACTGTGTAATGATGCTCTGATATCTGTGATAGTAAAGAGTTCTAAAAAGGTCTCTCCAACAATTTCTCCGAGTGCAACTTCCAGGGCTTCAATCGCCTCTGCACTTCCAACTCCTATCTCAACACTATCTTTCCAGGCAATGTAGATAGAGGACAGAGGTGCAGAACCATAACCCAGGACCCTTTGATCCTGAAGAGAAGCTGCAAGTTTGGCATTTGTGTATGCATTAACAACACGCTCCTGTAGTACATTCAGAGGCATGATAAGGAAATTGCTGAACATTTCACCACCCAGTCCCTCATCAACAAATATATCCTTGATTGTGAGATCCAGTGAGAGTTGAACCGCAACACTGCTAATATTCATTAAGGGCTGAGATTGAGTCAGTAGTGTCGTTTGTATTGTTAGGTTCTTACCAATGGGATCCTCTGTCTCTTCAAACAGTGCCTCAGCCACTTCTTCACCAATGTAAATCTCATGATTTGCAAGGGAAGAGACTAGTATTTTACTTCCATTTAGATTGAATAATTCTCCGAAGGCAATATCCTGATTGATGTCAATTCCGGTGAGTTGCTGTCCCACCTCTATTGAACCAGTCTCAGGTTCCAATACCGTAGATGTGAGCACTAACCGTTCAGTCATCGCCCCTATGTAATCATCATACGCTGCTGTTAATTGTAAACTCTCAGAGAGAGAAGTGATACTGGATGGAAATGGATTGAGTTCCTGTCCAATGATATCTTCTGTTAAGAAAAATGGTGTGAAACTGGGTCCTATCTGGGCATCACGTTCCCCTATTGCATGTATAGTTAACTCATCCAGGCCTGCTCCAAGACTGTCTGAACCCACTTGAACTCCTACAAAAAGAGATACACCAAGTGCTATGCCTAAAATTACTGCTATATTTTGCTGGGGGCGTCTTACTACCGAACGAAAAGCGATTTTGGGTGAAATCATATAAAAGGTTCATTCCTTATAATACATCAACAGATGTTATACAATTGAACTGAGAAATCTCAATTATTTAAAGTATGCAATGTGGTATCATGTAATTAGAAATTTAGTCATCCTATTAATGCCCCTAATGATTTTTGCATCTCTCACAATCCTATTAATCATGTACTATTAATGATACCATCCACAACGTTCATCCAATTAGTCATCAAAAACTATAATCAATTAGCCAATTAACCTCAACTATGACAATCTCAATTGGTAACATTACTGAGGTCAAAGGGGAGATAGTTAGAGGGGAGATAGATCTAATTAACCATCCAACAGGGGCAAAAGAATCTTTATCCGTTATTATCGCATCTGGAAAAAATGACGGTCCCACCTTTCTATTAACCGCAAATATTCATGGTGATGAGATAGTTGGTGTTATTATCATCCATCGCTTGCTTGAGATACTAGATCTTGATCAATTACATGGACGATTGGTATGTATTCCATCACTCAATCCAACGGGTAATAGAAGGGCACATCGATATCCCCAATTTGACTTGGAGGATCCAAACAGAAAATGGCCAGATTCCAATCCGGATAAGAAGAAGAAAGAGGATAAAAGCGACTGGCTGGACAAATACTATGAGGAGATGCCCACCACACAAGAATCAATTTGGAAACGTATTTTCGAGGAATTTAGGAATATTTCTCCCAACTATCATATCGATCTACACACATTTAGCAATCTATCCATTCCCTTCGTCTATCTGGATAGGGTGATCTATGAGAAGAATGAGGATGAGGCAAACAAACTATTCGAAAGGGTTAAGGGGATGGTGAACTCAATGGGCTTGACCGTAATTGTTGAGAATCCCTCAAAGAGGTATGTGGATAAGAAACTGCACCGATCCACCAGTGGAGCGACTCTTAATGGACTTAAGATCCCCTCTTGCACAATTGAACTGGGTCCCATGAACTCAGCAGATCCCGCTTTCAGAGATGCTGGTTTGAAGGCTGTGCTTAATTTTATGGACTGGGCGAATATGAACATCTCCACCTTCCAACCCATTACAGAAGCTCCTGTAATAATGACAAAGAGGTGGCACAGGGAGATCAACTCTCCAAGGGCACCCGAGACCGGTATTCTGGATATTATAAAGGAGGCAGGTGATATGGTCAGCAAAGGAGATCTTATAGCAATTATAAGGGATATTTCCGGTGTAAGAATTGCCGATGTCAAGGCTGAGGAAGACGGATTCATTGTTGGATGGTGGAATGGGATTGCAAAATACAAGGATGAGATAATAGGCATGCTTGCTGTGGAAGATAAGATGCCAATGGTGGTAAAATGGTCTGAAATCAGTTGGGATGCTAAGAAGGATAATAATTAATCAATAATTTATTTCTCTTGCTTCAATAAATCTAGAGTGTCTTTAACAATATACTGTTCACTTGTTTTCCAGCTATTATTCTTAACATCGTAATTATCAGGATAAAAAGTATATCGCCATGATCCCTTCTCAGTTACAGCGGAGGAATTAATCTCAATATCTGGGATTATCTTCCAGATGAAATGAGCAATTTCTGGGGCTATTGATGGTGGAACCATCATATTGAACACAAATCTAGCTCCATCTGACGATAATTCTGCTCTGAATGGAAATAGATCATTTTCCAGAAGTGCATGCAGTTTATTGATGGTTTCCGGATCATCCACTTTTCCTATAATCATCTGGGAAGAGTTCATGTCGAATTTATATCGATCATAATACAGTCTAGGCTCTCCCATGATTAATTTTTCAATTCTGTTAAGTCGTCTTGAGATGGTTGTTCTGTCCTTGTCATAAAAATCTGCAATATCTGCAGCCTTGACCTTGGCATTGTAGGTTAATTCCCTGATAAGCATCAGATCAAGTCTATCAAAATTATCCATCAGATTCTCAACATTCAACTCCCCGTATTTTTTTGCACTGGGCACAACTAGATCTTCCCAAGCAGTTTCTAGATCATGTGGATGATAATTCCAATGATCATCCTCCCAGAGATTGAAATGCATATCTGAGGTGGTGGTTCTTCTTGTATTTAATACCTCAAATTCCACATTTCCAAATATTTTTGCTAGTTCTGTGTAGAATTTATTCATTAATTCTTCGGTACCAACTGGAATATCGAAATGTGCATATCCCTTCATTCCCAGTCCCAGAACATAGGTTCTGTAGGTTGTATAGGGGTGGGCATCACAGGCCTTCATAAATTTGTTATATACTTCTTGATTGGGTAGTCCTTTGAATATAACATGTTGCCTTATCAATCCCATCTTTTCAGGTACATATTCACCTTCTGCATAGGTGATAATACGTCTATTGCCAGGTAATATTGGATCACTGATCTCGGTTTCCTGTCTCAGTATTTTTTTCTCAACTAGTTCCTCATATATGTTTGAAATTGCATAATATGACAATTTAACACCACGTTCCAATAAATGATCGCGCAGTTTATTTACATTCATAGTTGGATTCTTAACTAAAGCATACAACACATGAATATAAGAACTAGATAACATAATATATCCCCACTAAGTCCTGAAGATCAGAATACTAAATCGAATCTGATCGGATCGGATCCTCCAGTTCCTCCTGGTGGATCAAATACCAGTGAGTCGCTGTATAGACTTATTCCACCAGTTCTTAATACCGTATACACGGTAACAGTGTAATCACCAGGCTCAGTTGCGTGATTCCAGAAGTAGTTGCCAAAATAGGCAATATCCGTTCTGGCCGCAAGGGCCACTGCATAGCCAAATTCTGCTCCGCTAGGCAGGGTTAGAAATATATAATAATCAAAATTGTAGACTGAGGATCCAAAAAATGCAAGCTCAACACCCACAAAAACATCATCCTCCATACCATCACCCTCAAGATCTGCGTAGTATGCTTCTTGAATATCAATCGTGATGTATGGTTTATCATCATCCAAATTGCTAACTTTATTGGTTCCTGCAGATGCATTAAGGGATCCAAGTAGAACTAGAAAGATTAACAAGGGATAGAAAAATTTATACTTCATCTGAAAACACAGTTTTTTGTCAGTATTTAAACTATTTCTGATTATGTGCAATTAATGCAAGGATTACTATTTCTATGATACGAATTGCTATGTTTCTTCATTCAATTATGTTAATTTCAAAATATTCAATCCCTGTCAGAGTATTCCGGTTCATTTTCATATCGCAATGAAGTATAGCAAATAAAAATTAATTATTCCTTTTGAAAATATAGTAAATTAATACTTCAGATTGTTTGGTCCATTTCATTGATGCCTAGATTTAAAAACTATTATCGGTGTAAGTAATTATGATCCAACTGGAATCAGATTTTCAAATAGATGACACGTTCTTTGTCTCAGATGCCGCAGCATCAAGAATTACTACCCTACTCAAACTGGAGAAGCGAGAAGGGCAGAGTTTAATGATAACCGTGGCTCCTGGAGGATGTTCTGGTTACACTTATGATTTTGACTGGGCTGATGAAAAGGAGCATGGAGTTATTTTCACCAATGGTGAGGCCAAAGTTCTGATCAAACCCATGGAACTGCGACATGTGGGTGGATCCACTCTCAATTTCACTGATAGTTTAAAGGGTAGTTTTTTTGAATTAGATAATCCCAATGCAACTGATATTTGCAGTTGTGGAAAGAGTTTTGCATAATTTCAATAAATTGAAAAATAAATTTAATTTGTAGATTTGACATCAGACAAGGTTAATCTCTCTTTGCAAATGGGACAATTACCTTTTAATTTAACATTCTCATGAATGTGTGAGTATTGGAATAGATTTGCACAGTTAGGACAGACTGAGAGTGAATCTCTTGTAATTCTTTTTATTATGATTTGCAGGTCATAAATTCTCAATTTCTGGGATTGACCAGTTTTTCAGTGCATTAATAACTAGTGGAAACATATTATCTTTGATTTTTGACATTTTCCGCCATTCCTATTTTATTGCTTCTATAATTAGATTATAATAATTTTGTAGAAGAGGTATGATATATAAAATATATTAAAGAAGATGATAGATTTAGATTTTACTAACAATACTAAATTATTCCAAAATAGAAATATGGGTGGTTAACTTCTCATTCTATAATATTTTAAATAATATTTTCTTTAAGTTACAAATTTCTGAGCGTAAAGTTAACAGCTATATATCTAATTTATATAGTTACTGAATAATGCTGTCTAAAGGAATTAGATCAATTCTAATACTGAGGACTTATTATGTCTCCCGAATCTACACTTTCAGACCTTAAATCAAAAGTCACTAAGAATCCCACCAGATTTTTAATGTTACTTATTGTGTTACTACTGCTAAATCCAGTAACTAATGCTCAAGTCAATTCAATTAATACACAAAATCCAGTTTCAGATGAAACAGGTGCTCCCATCTCATCTTACAAAGGGCATGATCTTTTAAAGAAAATTGCGGTTATTTATGATCCCAGTCATGATGATCTGGCTGAGACTGCGGTCAAGGTATATCATTCAGCAGGAATGGTTTATCATAATATTGAATTCTTGGCAATAGAGACGGAATCACAGCTTATTAGTCTCATTAACAACGATGATTATTGGATAAAGATATATTTTCTTGATTCAGGATTGGAGGGTATTACTCTTGATAATCTAATTACATGGGATAAAATCGCAGATTCACTATTACTTGAAAAACACACACATCATATTTTTGGATCTGGGTCCACAGATATACTAAAATCACTACTAATGAATTATTACGTTGATGAATTTCTTCCAGTACCTGATTATGTTATTGATCCTGCTTTGGAAGAAGAGGATAATATTGATTTGGAATTTGACCATTATTTGCCTAATCTTCATGTAGAAGGCAGCGATATTATCGATTCTGAACTGGCATATTTCTTTGCACTATGGGAGATAGGTGCAATTCTTGCCAATTCAGGTCCAGATTACAGGGCAGCTGCAGATGATTTTGAGATTCTTGGAGTTGAGTATTTCGCACGTAATCTCAACGCATTGGTTAATAAGCAGATACAGCCCATTACACCGCTGGGAGTCGAAGATATAGAGGCTAAGGAGTCTGCATTTGACAAGAAGATTATTGATACAGGAAGTATGTATTACGTGGATCCTGCAACTGGTGAGAGAGTGGATGTGGCACCAGAAGCAAATATGCATTTTGTAGGTGGTGAAACTGTTAATAACTCAGTTCCCATGTCTGAACTTCTCCTCAATGATTTGGATGAGGAGGTGGAGGATCCTTTTACTATAGCTTCAATTCCATTTTTCAGCGGATTAGAAGGAACCCCTGCTGTAATAATCGATACCCTACTTCAAATATTGATAAAACTGGGAGGAAGCAAACTGGGACTCGATCCCCAGGCTGCAAATGATATTATTAACACTGTGAAGGAACTAGCTGTGATCATATCGGGCACCACAGGTTCAGGAGATGTAAAAGAGACCCTGAAGACCTTGCTTGATATGATAATGCAAAAAGCACCCATCCCAGAGTCTCTGAAGAGTTTTGTCCCTCTTATAATTGATGCTTTCTTCATACTAAGGGGAGAAGTTCAGGATATACTTGATTTTGCAAAATCAACAATAACTGCGATATTCAGTACACTTGGAAGTGTATTCAATGCCACCTGGATTACTAGCATGATGTCTACCCTTGAGGATGTCTTGTTAGATACCGTAGCTTTGGCTGAGAGAATAATTGATGACAAACAGGCTGCAGAGGATGCAGGAAAGTCATTTGAACTAATTACAACTATTCAGAGTTTTGTGATTGAGAAATTACTTAATTTCACCACATTTGAGTTTATGATAGAAATGCTTGGTGAGGTCAGTTCAACCCTGAAAGAAGAAGCCACTCAACTGATGAAAATAATAGTCCCATTGGTCAAGGCCTTCATTACCAGAGAATATTCTGAACTATTCAATGCGGTGCCAGAGGTAGTTGAATACATAGCTAATAAATTCAGCGACACTGCACTCACAATTTCTGATGGATTGAAATCTGGAATAAATGTGATGATGCGGATGTATCATATTGGTATTACATTGTTCAATACCTTCACTGAACAAAAGGGTGGAATCGGAGATCTATTATTTAATGGACTTACGCAAGTATCCGAGGTATTGATTGATCTTTTCAATGATATGATAATTGCTGCTCTACCAATGTTGGGTATGAATCTGGGAGTAGATATCAGCGTTGATGATGTCAAATCACTTGTGGCATCAATATTCCAATTTTTGAAAGAATTGGGAGTGGATGAGGAAGCAGATCCAGAAACTCTGAGACAATTAATCGAGGATGCTATGGTAACAGCCAACATTCCTCAAAATTCAGCTACTGATTTACTAGTTGATGTTTTGGTAATCCTGGGTCAGATAGCTATTCCAAGTATGTCCAACCCCGGTGGAAGTGATTTTAAGGCACTGATAACATCAACAATTAGTGTTGTTGCCAATCAATTTGATGGCATTATTGGTGGTAATGCATCCACTGCAGTTGATCTACTGATAGATAATTCAGAGATGATTCTGGATGTTGTATTCGGATTTCTAGCAATTGTCACAGATGGTGGTCCAGCACAATTTATTTTTACTGATGAAGGAGATTTAAATGAAGATGGTACACTAACTGAAGAGGCAAAATCACGTATTTTTACAAATATGAAGAACCAGACAATTAATCTGATCAGCTCATTTGTCTCACAATTCATGGAGGGTCATGAGGAAACTGTCAGGGTATTTGTCGAACTGTTTATCAATCTTATTCTTGGTATTGTTACTGGTGATGGAGATGCAATAAAATCGATATTCCAAACGATTCTGATGCAAGCCGTCCAGATATTCATAACTAAAACTCTTGGAATTGATGGTAGTATAGCGATGAAGATAATTCTCAATTTCTTCTCGAGTATATTCTCCGGAAAGTCTCTGGGGGACACAATCGAGGATGTCTTTGATAAGACTGAGATTCTATTGCTAGTTGATCAGGCATTGGAATTTCAGAACTTCAGTTCTAGTGTCAGATCTATGGCTGCGATTGGGGTGGAGTTACTTTTTGGTGTCAAAGATCTATTCTCTGATACTCTACAATTCTTGACAAATATATTAAAATCAGCAGTGAGTCAATTCCTATCCTCTATCGTATCAAAACTAACTACAAAATTAACTGATTTTCTAAATAATTTACCCTTACTGAGGATTGCAGGGGATCTTGGTTTTGCTGGAGCCAGTTTCATTGGACTCACATTTTCCTATGATTTATCATTGAGTCCCAATGTAGCGATTGACTCACAGGGATTGATTGATTGGTTGATGGATATCATATTTAGAGGATTAGATGATTTTAACATTGCAATTATTGGAGAGTTCTTCCAAAAAATCCTCACCTTTGTAACATTTAGACCTATTTTCGAAGCGATTCTTGGGGTGGATTCAATGTCTTCAGGCAAAGGGGGACTATTTTCCGCGGTATTAGGTGCGATTGGTGCGGATCTATCCATTCAAGGTTCGTTCAACTTTAAATTACAACTGATGGCATTCTCCTCTGGTGGATTTGAACCAGGTGGATTCCTGAAAGTACTAGCTTTTGCTCTTTCAATTACCATCATCCTGAGCAGGGATATCACAATATTCGATGTTATTACCTCAGGAGCAGGGGGAGGCGCAATCAACAAGGTAGCCAAATATATAGGCCTAGAATTACTTGTACTGACATTATATATTGGATTCAGATTTTCAGTGATGATTGCTGCTGCGCATGAGGGCATGCCAGCTCAAGCAAAACTCGAGATGTCTCTGATTATCGGAGCATCATTGACCATTGGTATAAGCCTGGCGATAGTAGGACTTAAACTAAAGGCAGGGGTGGAAATTACCTTATCATTCCTCCAGGATTTGAGTTCTGGAGCTCGTGTGCCATTCCAGATACTACTTGATATATTA
>DAOUUM010000456.1 GCA_030668165.1 Candidatus Heimdallarchaeota archaeon | reverse complement strand
TATATCATTCCCACAGGTAATATGGGGAATGCAATTGCATGTCTCTGGTGCAAACACATGGGCCTTCCCATTGATAGGATTATCCTCAGTACTAATTCCAATGAAACGATCCCTCATTATATTGAGACTGGTGAATTCGAGGCGAGGGAGTCAATATCAACCCTGGCAAATGCCATGGATGTGGGAAACCCGAGCAATTTGGAGAGATACCGACTTGGTAATATCGCTATTGACCTCCTTTCATATTCGGTGACTGATACCCAGATTCTACAGACTATTAGACAAGTTTATGAGAGTACTAACTATGTAATATGTCCTCACACTGCGACGGCATTCTTTGGACTTGACAGGTTTGAAAATTTGGATCATATAATACTGGTATCTACCGCTCATCCTGCAAAATTTGCCGATATTGTGGAGCCACAAATTGGTCGAGTTATCAAAATCCCTGAGGTCCTAGGTGAATTGACACAGAGAGGGGAGAGAGTTTCTGATATTAGCAGTTATGAAGACCTCCTGAATGCCCTGGTATCTTTTGATCTGGTAGAAAGTGTGAATAAAGAATTAAAATAATACGTATGGAACTCCATTAATTATATAATCTTCATTTCTTAACCCCGAATTAAAACAATTTTTATACTCATATAACAGAACTGCATAATGACTAGATTAAACGTTAATGTGGACCTTCATGATCTAAAAAAAATGAAGGTCTATGATAAAGATGACCAAGAAGCCGGTAGAATAATTGATTTTTGTATAACCAATGATTATAGAGTTAGCAAATTTATTCTTGGAGGATCAAGAATAGAGGAAATTAAGGAGAGAATTGGTCTCTCCCCAGATGATGATCCGGTAATTTCCATGGATTGCATTGAGGAGGTCAATCTTCACCAAAAGAAAATCCGGATAAATCTGAGTTGCAATGAATTACCAAACAAATTACAGGAAAATGCATTCACAAGCTCGGAAACTCTTTTTTCCGAAATCAAGAACACCACAGTGAAATCAACTGATGGTGAGAAAATTGGAAGAGTGATTGATGCTCTCTTCACAGAGGATAATGATGTATCATTTATTCTTGGTGATAATGTATTTGTTGAATTTCTGGAGAGAACGGGTTTAACCGGAAATTATGATCTGCTTTTACCCAAGCAATTTATTAAGCACAGAGACGATAATGAAATTGTAATAGATAAGTCCAAGGATCAGCTAAAAACTCTACTTGATAACAAGGAGATTAGACACAAAACCATTGATTACAGTCAATTAAACAAGGATCAGATCACCGCAAATTTCTATAAATACAAGCATACCGGAATTTAGATATCGGCAATTACTAAACCAAAAATATGGTTCGAGACAAATTAAATCTTATCCTTCAACTCTATTGAAAGCATTATTATATTTGATATAATCCAATATCATTAGATATACATGCATCGAGTATTATTCCTGATTTTATTATTATTAGTACCATTTTTTGCAGGTGCTTCTGAAATAAATGAGGAGACTATTGATGATATCGAGATAACCTTCGAATTTTCTAGTCCTAATGAAGAAATTGTGGCCCATTTTGAAGCCCATTTATCCTTTTCCATGGTATTTGATTTTACTAACTCCCAATTCCAAGATGTAAGTTCATTACTGATAAATAATTTCACCATCTCATATATCGCATTCGAAGCTGAGGAGAGAATTCTTTTTGATCATACCACTTTTTTGGATCATAAAGCGAGGAATACTAGCAATTCTCATATTTACGAATATGGTCAAAGTCTCTTGGAAGAATTGGATTCAAATCCTTTTACAAGGAGCAGCATTGATATTCTTGTTTTTGTGGATTTCACAGTTATTAATTTAGATATAAATTCAACTTTTCAGATATCCCCCATGTTTTCGGGACCAGTTTTGGTTAATCCGCTAAGTATTGCAGAATTTATGCGAAACATAATTATTATTGGATCGCTTATTATAATATCTGTTTTGCTGATATTAAGAAAAAGAAGAATAAGTAAAAATAAATAAGATCCATACAAAATTAGCGAATTTGATGTTTGAATGATATCAGCCTGATGAACTCAATTCCATCTTCGAGTGAATTTGCTGATAGTTCCAAATACTCTATTCCTTTTACCAGAAGTAACTGAGACATGGGTGAGATCTCATGAGATATGCTGATTATCTCACTCCAGAGCTCTTTGTGTATCTTATCCAGTATCTCCTCCACAAAGCTTACCTGATAACTGTGATAGGCTGCAAGATTAATTCTTACCTCAAGCAGGTTGATAGTTTCCTCAGCTGTCTCCACCAGTAATTTCAGTAATTTTGAGTATTGTAGTAGCTTGATTTTGAATATCAGGGGTAATTCCTCGTCAACAAGTATTAACTTGCGCAGTGCTCTGATACTGTGTCCTGCTGCTTTGTCTACCTTGGTAGAGAATTGTAGCAATTCCGAAGCTGATACAGCTTTTAAAGCTCCTGAATAGGTCATATAGGTCATATGTTCCAGAACCTGATCAGCTTGTCTCTCCTTCATCTTTGACAATTTTAATTCATGTTTAGATTTTTCTAGCTTACCACCTATAAAATAATTTAGCGATTTGGTTGCATGGTAGATTGATTTTCTGATGGTGTTCATATGTTTTTTAATCAGTGGGTACTGCCTGAATCCAGGATTTGGATCCACCATTAGAGTAATATTGAGGAATCCTATCAGAAATAGCATTATCATTATTATCCCAAAAACTGGTTCCAAT
>DAOUUM010000586.1 GCA_030668165.1 Candidatus Heimdallarchaeota archaeon | reverse complement strand
TCACCATCTCTATCTCATCAATCCTGAATTTATCAACCAGTGTATCACCAAGAACAATTCTTGTGGTTGGTCCAAAACCCATCACCGCAGCATTTGCCTTGGTGCTCTGGTCACTGAGATGCCAAAGATAGATATCCTTGTATTTGATATCCATTGAATCAGCTAGATCCTCCATTCTTGTTCTCAATTCACCCTCAGGTAAAGATTCCATTTTTGTAAAGAGTGGAATAAGAAGTATGGGAGCTAATGTTTGCAATAAACCCGCGAATACAAAATACCCAGCAAATGCACAGAGCCACCATAGATCTCCTGTGTAGTGCAAGGCGGAGTAGATTGCCTCAATTAGTAGACTGAAAATTATCACAGATACCAGATATGCCTTGATCTGGTTCATTAACCATTTCTTCCAGGTGAGATTTGAAAATTCATAATTTCGTTCAATTGTTTCAGAGTGGTATGAGAATGGCAGGCCAAGAACAAATATTAGGGTGATCAACCAGAAACTGGTCCAGAGTATTGAGAGGAAGGAATATTCGGTAGTGAAAGGACTATTATCATTGAATATTCCAGTAACACCTAGGAAAACAATAGCAATAAGTATTATTGGATCAGTAATTTTTCCAATCAAAAAGATCCTTAGTGTCTTTTTGTGGTACTCATTTGCCTTATCTGTAAAAGATCCAAGATACTCATCATACCTTAGATACTCTATATCACTCATAATTCAATAAAATTAGAATTAAATATTAAATATTCATACAAGCAATGGATGATAGTGCACTAATTAATGATATAATCCAATTATTCTAATAACTCCAATAATTCAGAGGTTGTAAATCTTTTAATCTTATCTTGTTCATCGAAATCTCCGTCATTTGACCAAATTCCATCTGTTTTGAAACATAATGCTAAGGATAGAAAAGGCACATCCTTTGGATCTCTGTGAGCAAGTAAACTATTTGCTTCTTCATTACACGCCTTAATTGTCTCGTATGGTATCAAGGTAATTTTTTCAAGTGATTCATCAAACAATTTCTGATAAATATTTTCATTTATTTTCGCTCTTTTAATGATCATGGTTTTATATTTTGTAATCTCCTCAATAATTTCTTT
>DAOUUM010000170.1 GCA_030668165.1 Candidatus Heimdallarchaeota archaeon | reverse complement strand
ATCTAACACCAAGGGAATTCCAATAAAACAAGAAACCATGGCGAATCATGTAAAACATGAATATTGGCCCATGTTAAATGGAAATTATCGTTATTGTACAGATAAAAAATGCCCCGTAATTTACTATAACAATAAAGATAGCAAATATTTTATCCAAGATGAATTGAGAACAACTGTTATGCATAAAATACCAATTGGAACACCTAATCGACCAGCTTGTTATTGCATGAACGTATTAGAAGATAAAATAATCTACGAGATAACCGAGCTCAAATGTTGCACTTCTCTAAAGGATATTCAGGATTTTACACATGCAAATACAGGTAAAGATTGCCGGATTACTAACCCTACCGGAAAATGTTGCGGATCTCAAATTAAAGGAATTTTGAACTGGGTAAAAAATCAAGAAAACAATATTGAAGAAATTGTATTGAAAGAGGCTGAGGAGAACTCCAACAGCATTATTGAAAATTCAGATATATAATTATTGAGTATTGTAATTGGGTTGTTTGAAATTCAATACAATCGATTTTCAGTGGTGGGTTTTTCTGGAGATGTTTCTGTGACTGGCTCAGATTCCTTTTCATCATCTTCTTCCTCGTCTTCTTCTTCCTCCTCTTTTTCGCCCTCTTCTACTGATTCAAAGACCTCACCTATAATCTCATTCCTCAGTTCTTCAACCACATCGAATGATTGCTTCAAGATCTCTCCTGTTAATTTTTGCAATGCTATTTTTGCATCAGCTGCAACTACTCGGGATAATTTTTCTCCCAGGATCATCTTTTTCACGGTAGACATATCGTCTGAATAATTCTCCATAATTGTTTTTGTAACGGCTTCTTTTACAGATTCCTGCAAATCAGCAACTATTCCTTCAAGTTTCTCTTTTACAATGTATTTTTCAAGGGCATCTGTTAATTCCTCATCAATTTCATCCATTGTTTCTTCAAATATGGTTTTAGCAATTCCAGTTAATTCGTCCATAAGGATCTTATTTGCTGAAAAATACCATATAAAGAAATTTGTGTTTTTTTTATATATAAAATCCAAGATATTTAATTTAGCTTGTATTTTATCTATGGAATCGTGCTTAAGCAAAATAATAAATAATCTCATTTTATCCCAGTACATCATGCACACTCGTGATAAGTTAAAAAGGACCTAGAAAGAAAAATTAAAGTTTCAAAGCAGTTTTCAATGAATTATAATGCTCCTCGTAGTGTAAGTAAGTATTTCCCTTTAGAACAAGCATTGGTGTCCAATCTTTTGGCATTCCCTTGAATACTCCACCCTGCACAAGTTCTTCTTCATTCATTGCTGCAATCTCTTTGATAATATTCAATCCTTGTTTATGGAAATACTCAACAGTTTCCGAAGTAGTTTTGCTTTTGATAATCTCATACACTATTTCATTACGTTGTTCTGGAGGGTTTCGCCATATATCTTCATTTCGAGTCATGTCTCGATTATGTAACATGTACACCATTTCCTGTTCAAACCATGCCACATGAGAAAAAACATCTTTGACCAACCATTGAGATCCTGGAATTTTATCTTCAAGTTTATTTGTATTCTTCAAATAATCCATAAGTTCCTCCAACAATAACCTTTTCTCAATAACTAGAGAAAGCAACCCTTTCTTATTCATATCATCACAATTTCAATTAGGAGTCTTTATCTTTCCTACTTAATGAGACTTGTCATTCAAAATAACTTAATCACAATATTACCTTAATAATTTGAATAAACTACGCATAATCGTGACTATACGTAAATTATCTCAATGTAAAATTTAATTAAAGAATTGATACTTCTGATACATAATGTCATTCAAGGTTAATTCGATTGGTAGGGTAAGAAAAGTTGGAGAGGAAACAAAAATCATTATTGAAAAGGAATTCAGACCCGCATTAAAAGAACTGGATCAATTCAGTCATGTAATTGTTATCTGGTGGATCTCTGGTAAGGATAATGACACGGCCAGAGCTAATTTGCAGGATTTACCTCCCTTCCCGGATGCTCCGATGACAGGTATATTTGCATCCAGATCACCAGCCAGGCCTAATCCCATTGGGATAACTGTGGTACAGCTGAACTCAATTGATCATAAGGAAGGAGTGATGAGTATTAAGAGAATTGATGCCTTTGATGGGACTCCCATTTTGGATCTCAAGGGATATTTCCCACCTAGTGACCGTGTGAAGAATCCTCAATGGCCGGATTTTTACAAAACTTTACCTGAATGGTATCCAGATCACTAGATCGGGTAATTTGGATAGTTAAATATTGCCGATTTTACCCGCAGCTATAATTGCAGCTCCCAGAGCTCCTGTAATCTGTGGTTCGTCAGGTACAATCGGTTTGTATTCTAATTTTTCTTCTAATGCATCTACTACTGCCTGATTTTTGGCTACTCCACCAGTGATTACCACATCTGGTTTTACTCCAATTCTATCTACCAGTGCTTTTACTTTGGTAGCTATAGATTGATGTATACCACCGACAATTGAATCCCTATTTGCCCCCTGTGCAATTCTGGATACCACCTCACTCTCTGCAAATACAGTACAAGTCGAGCTTATGGACACAAAATCATCTGAGGAGTGAGATGCCATCATTTCGAGAGGAATTTCAAGGGATCTTGCCATCACCTCTAGAAACCTACCGGTTCCTGCTGAGCATTTATCATTCATCTCAAAATCAAGTAAACTGCCATTCTCATCTATCCTGATTGCCTTGGAGTCTTGACCACCTATATCAATCACTGTCCTTGCATTAGGGAATAGATGATTGATTCCCTTTGCTTGACAAGACAGTTCTGTCACCTGCTGAGTCGAGAATTCCACATTTTTTCTGCTGTATCCAGTAGACACAGTATAGACAATATCATCTATTTTTATTCCTGTTTTTTCAATTAAATTTTCAACTAGAGTATTTGCAGTCTTCTTAGTATCAAAACCAGTAGGTAACACAGTCCAAGAACTTATTTTTTTGCTATCAACCTCCATCAAAACTGCCTTAGCAGAAATAGATCCTATATCTACACCTAAACAATATTTCATAAATATTTCCTCATGACTTCCTAGCCTCGATCATCTCGATGAGGCTCTCTATCCTCGTCCAAGTTTGTTCTTCTGAGAAATTACGGCTATCAACCATGTCTCCATCAATTATAACTCCTGGTACTCCTGTTTTCTCAGTTATGGCCTTTTTATAGGATAGCATGCCCATACTATAACGCTTACATGCTTTGTTTGAATGAAGAACAAATCCGTCTAATTCATATTCCTTGATGAATTTAGAAATTAATTCTACTCGATAGCTCAGATCCTGGTTAAGATATACATGACTGTACATTTTTGCATAATCATTCATAGCATCCTCATAATTATCAACTGATCCAGTCATATTCCAGGCATGTGTATAGGTATCGACAGGGAACACCACACCTCTCTGGGCAAGTTTATTAAAAAATGGGTATAGATAGAACCAAATAGCAATATTATCCCATAAAAGTCTGATTTTTTCATTTTTTATAGCCCCAGTTTTAGAATCCACCCTTTGATGAACCTCCTCGAGTAATTCCTCATACACAGTTATTGTTTTCTTCATCCCCCTCTGCGCAACGATTGGTGCCATGGTGATAAAGCGATCTGGGCAATTTAGTGGTGTGGGGGTGGCTTTGCAGCTATCCAAAATCTCTCCCCAGAGAAGAGTTGCCTTGTTGGCCAATCTTAGGACCTTCATTATTTTCTTCTCAGTTACTCTCTTACCAGTATGTGTTTTGATAAACTCGATGTAATCATCCAGTTGGTCTCTGACATAATGAAATACATGGTTTTCTTGTGTTTTGCCAAGTTTTGTATCCACAATGGGGGGAGTATCAAAATGGAAATGGGGTATATCATAGTACTCGCTGATTGATTGGAACCACTTTAATACCGTTCCACATATATTATTGCATGATACTATGATATCAGGTTTACTCAAACCACCCATCAGACTACCAGAGGGATTGATCACCGTACCAAGGTGGCATCTAGCATAACTGCATAACTCATTGGAATAACCATCATTTTCAGCAATAATACAAGCATCGACAGATTGTTTTGATCCACCCACTATAGCTGCATAGTTCTCAGGATAGAGAGGCATTATACCAGCTGCCACCAGTATTTCAACAGGTGCACCACTTGTAACCCATGCCACTTTTTTGTTTAACAGGGGTATCTTGGGTAATATCTTTGAATTACGGTAATAAGAAATTGTGTATTTCTTGTAACTATTGCTTTTTAGTTTGTTATAAGCTCTCTCAGTTGGATCTCTATCAATTTTTTCAATCATTATAAATCACCTATCCTCTCTAAAAATGCCTCTACCCTGGTTGCTAGTTGTTCAATATTAGTTAATTTGGGATCTGTTACCAGAGTAAGGATTGGAATATCTCGCTTCTCAAGATGTCTTGACAGATTACGCGTTTCAAATGCATCTGGATCACAAAAGCTGTAATAGATGAAAATCACTCCTTTTGCCTTGGTTCTTTCAAAATTACTGAGTAGATAATCTCTTCTCTGATTCGGGTAAAAATGTACTGAATCAGATATCCTATCCTTAATATAGGCTTTTGAGATATTTTCCAATATTGTATCTAGATCATCTGATTGATTATTAATTTCAAAAGTTGTACTTCTCGATCCAAATGTCAAATCGTTGAATGCAACAGCATTATTCAATACTGGTATCTTCTCAAAAATCTCGAAATTATCAAACATACTACCCGATAGTATTACTTTTGGTGAAGGATTGCTTTCTTTGATTGTTTGTCTATCATCGATGATACTATTTAATAGATCAATAGATTTTTGAACTGGGAACATATCCGATCCTAATTTTAGTTTAAATAGCTCATTATTTTGTATTTTACCCTCCAGAACCATATCTGATATTGTGTTTAGCAGTTTTCTTTTTGTATTGTGAAGTGTGATACTGGATTTCAATTTATCTGATGTTAATTTTTCCCCGGTGGTCTTTTCAAACCATGTAACTAATCGTTTTATCTCTTTTTGATAATACTTCGTTTCTGCCTTACCACCTCTATTCACTGGCAATAAAAATCTGAAATATTGAAAATTATTTGGAATAGATTCATTCAATCGGAGTACATCATACAAGTTCTGAAGGCTATCACAGTGATTCTCACTAAAAATAGCATGTTTGATATTGTTATTAATGAGAAAATCTAACATCTGTCTGCTCTTGGAGCAAATAAACGGTTGAAATATAGCATTTGTACTTTTATTTTTAGAGTTGAATTCTATCTCGGATGGGATCCTGATAGGGATAAAATTAAAAGCAGATATTATCTCCAGTGGTATATCTGCTGTGAAGTACATCATAGCATTGTTATTTTCTTCCAGATACTCATCAAAATTATTCAATGCAGTATCTATTTCAGAGGTTAGTTTTTGAAAAATCATCTATCTATATGCTAATTCTAACAGGGTCAATTATAATTCTTTGTGGGCATTATAGGAACCAAGATTAGATTGCTGTTGAAATAAGAGATTAAGGGGCAAATATGTGAAAAATATACTAATGAGGCCATCGATAAACTAAAAATTGTAGTTCAAAAATGGGATGAGACTTAGAATTGTAAATAGAATAAGACTACTCACCATTCAAAAATATTGTAATATACATTGCAACGGCAATAAACGCAATTCCCAACCATTCAATTATTTCAATCTTCTCCGCAAAGAAAGCAAGTCCCAGTAATATGCTTACAGCAGGTACTGCCAGTTGAATGGATCCTGCCATGACCACATTCTCTCGATTCATCAATATCAGATAAAGGGTGAAACCCAATCCAGTAGATCCAACTCCCAATATAAGAATGAGTAATATTTGCATTAGATTCAATGATACCCATAAACTGGATGTTAGAGCGATGTATGTAGATAAGATTACAGATGCAATTCCGAGATTGATCATTATCACCTCAATAGCATGTTCCTTCTCTGAAAACCAAGCTGTTAGTAATATCGAGTAAGCTGCCCAGATAACGCCAGAAAGGAATGATAAAAAGTTTCCAATAAATGTTCCCTGGCCGTCACCCATAATACTTGGTAGCATCATCACAATAACCCCAAGTACTCCAATTGTCAACCCGATCACTTGATTTTTGCTTACCTTCTCTCTAAGAAATATATAGGCAAAGATTCCAATAAGTATGGAATTTGAATTCAAGAGAACTCCTCCTAAACTAGCTGTTGTACTTTCCAATCCCAAAAATAGTATAAAAGAGAAGATGGCCAAGACTGTTCCACCTGTCAAGAATTTCCAATTAGAATAATGTTTTAATGCGGGAAATTTACCCTTTTTCCCTTTGAAATGCACCAACAAGAGAAATATGAATCCCAACAAGTACCTGGAAAGAGCTAATTGAAAAGGAGTCAATACCTCATCGCTCAGAGCAAGAAGGAATCGGCCAATGGGACTCACTGCACCCCATACCAATGCCACAACTATTGCCATCAAGATACTGGATGTTCTCATGTCTAATTCCTCAAAATCATTTGGAGTATAAAATTAAATAGAAATAAGATATTATAATTCTGT
>DAOUUM010000357.1 GCA_030668165.1 Candidatus Heimdallarchaeota archaeon | reverse complement strand
CTCCATGAGAACTCTTACGCAATTCTGCAATACAGAACCGCAGGCTCATTTATAAGATTAGCATTCTTACTTATAAAGACGTCGTATTAAAATGCATGTTATATCATAATATAATAACTAGAATTTAACATTGTAATATGATAATAGATTATTTAATCGTGAACATTGAGAAATTAGTGATTTTAGTATATTAATCCTGCCTGTTTTTTCCTTAATGACCCAATAAATTGAAGGTCAAATCTTTCATAACCAATCTCTGCATTCAGTCTTTTAACCGCTTGTTTTGAAGGAATACTGAAATTATTTCCCATCACTATAATCTTATCAATACCCAGGGAATTTGCAGCCCTTTCTATCTGGTATATCTGATGAATTGAAACAACCCTCTTCTGATCTAGGAAGATTACACCAATATTGTTTGAAGAATCTCCGCAGGACCTTTCAATCATGAAATGGATAACGTGTTTATCCAACCTTAATCCATAAGAAACTTCAATGCATACTCTCTCCAGGTATCTGAGCAATTCTAATAGATTTTTGGGTTGTCTTATAATCCCCCTCTTATGATCCCTGAGAATATCAACTCGATATGCTCCGTTATAATCGTCAATCTCCATACCCAATTCTTCTGACTTGTCAAAATCATAATTTATCAGGTCTACTAAGTCTGTATAGCTATTATCTATAGCAAATTCCGTGTGTTCTCTTTCTACTTCAGCAAGCATAATCGTAACCACCCGACGTGCTGCTTATTAACTAAGCATTGTCTAATTGCAGTATCTTGATATTTGAAATCTTTCAAATTGATCTCTCCAGTACAATTTGAATGCTTTCTTACGTATTATCCAGATACAGTGCAAGATAATATACCAAGAACTTGTATTTAATATTATTCCATAATTATATGCAATTCTTCTAGTTAAATAATGTGAAATTTTGTTAATATACTGTTTAATTAATACTCTAGACCATATCCTAGTGCTAATCAGAATTTATATTCAACTAGACGGCTTGCTAGGCAATATTTCGCATTAAAATAGGAAAATAATAGTATTTGAGAGCGTTTTTTCGGCAACTGATCCAATTAGCAAGCTACTCATAAAAATTTAACATTGGAATAAATATCATCCAATAATTTTTATTGATCAATTTTTAATGATGTTCTCGGTAAGGGAATGGTTCGAAAAACTTCAATTTCACAAAGATGGGAGGAGAATTTTGTCAAAGAAGTTCGAGAGCTTGCCACAATGGCAAGTTGCAGTATTACTCAGTTTACAATAGATGGATTGACATTACTAGGGGAACTGATTTCGAGTGATGAGATAAGGTTGCTTGAAAATGAGCAGAGGATCGATTACATACGAAAATCAATTCATTTTTATGAAAAAAACCGGGAGATATTAACCGATAAAAATATAGTAAAAACATCTACAGAGGATACTTATAGAGGTAAAACATTATTAGAAAGGGTTAAACTATTCCTCATGCAAAATCCCAACCAAGATTTCAGCACAAATAAAATTGCAGAGATATTCAATTCAAAACAGTCAACAATCAGAACTTATCTCAGAAAAATAAACGATGAGGATGACCGTTTTGAAATAATTGAGGGAAGACCAAATAAAATCAAGTTCAATCAGTGATCTTTACATATCATCCGGTCTGATCAGATTTTGTAATGCCTGTGTAAATACCTCATCAACTTTAGGTCTGACTTGGGCGTTGAAATCTATCGAATAACCATCCCAATCTGCTAATTCTGGAAAATTGTTATCCATAAAGAACACTACCTCGCGTAAGGCTTTTCTCAGCACATGCAGATCACGATCCACCAGTAGAGCACCAACACAGTAGTTCGATGGTTCAATAATAATTCTGGTTGATCCGGCATCCACCATTCTCAGTGGGTTATCCTCACTAGTGATCTCTGAGAAGATAGCCATGATTGCTGTCAGTACTCCCGACATGAGATCATTGTCAATGGATTCACCCCAATTAGTGGTCCCAACCTCCCCTGCAGTTATTAATCGACCATCATATGCAATTAGTAAAATATGAAGCTGTGGTAATGGGATCATTGAGCTCACCTTTGATGACAGGAAGTTCACAAGTTCCTTCTCCTGCTCCTCTGGTATCTCCGTATCGACATGAACCATTATCTCATCGATGGTCTGATTGCTGTATTCATTGGAACTATCCTTTAAAACCTGATAATTCATATTCAATATGTCCTTGACCTCAGTTTTTTTATTGGAATTATCTTCTCTAAGAACAGGATGCATTGCATCAATTAGTTTACTGAGTGATTGCCAAGATTGAAATTCTGCCTTGTCCAGATCACCCTCCATTTTGTGAATCAGGGCAGCAGACCCTAGCATTTTACTCCATTTCAATCTTTGTAGAGCTGCTAGATATTCCAATTTCTTTTGAGTTTTTATATCATTATTGGCGGCATATATGGTCGCTGCTGTCAGGTACTCTCTTGAAGCAACATTTGGTTTGAATGCATTAGCAGCCATTTCTGCCATAAAGGTATGTGCCTCACCTACCGAGCTTGATGGATTAATTGCACCCTCTGAGATCATGATGGTCATATAATATAAATCTTCTGCGGATTGTATATCTCCATTTAGCTTGTATGAATAACCCATTAAGGAATAATACTCTTCTCTCTCATGTGAGGACGCAACCTCAAGGCTACCATCATCAATCGGTTCCAAGGTTTTAATGATCTCACTTGAATTCTCCACATCTTGCATTTTCAGTATCCTTGCAATACTTAATCTGCAGGTAATCTCCAGAGGTAATCTATTGAATTTCAATGCAGAATTTGCAATATGTTCAAACAATTTTAATGCATAGTAAAAAATATTGTCAATAAAAAATCTCATGGCAATGTGGTATGCTGCATCCAGAGCCACATCCGAGTTATCCTCCTCAGTTATATGATTAAGCATGTGTAAAGTTGCATTAAATACATTCATGTCCGCATTTTTGAAAGAATCTTTGGATACAATCTGCAACAAACTAGCAATTTCTGTCATGGTTGAATTATCAAAATCTGCAGTTCCGAGCTGGACCAATGCCTCTACCTCAGATATGGTGGTCTCTTGTTCAGTTTCTGGATTATAGCGAAGATCAACCACCTCTTCAAAGAATTTCCTAGCTGAATATTTTCCACCTCGCTTTACAACCGTTGTTATTTGATCGATAAGATCATCACTGAAATCTAGATCTTTGGTTATCACACAATAAAGCAGTATCTGGTTCATGAAATGATATTTCAGAACCATGAATTTCTCATTTCCGAGATCATATACCTGCCCATATTGGAATTTAGTAACTCCAAAATACCTTCGGATTCTGAGATACAGGGCATGGTACTGTCCCTCTGAATAAATCTGACTATCAGAAAGCTGTTTAGCATCGAATTTAGATGACCAATTTGGTAATCCATGGTTCAATTCACCAATTAAAATAACTATTTGGGGAATTGCAGAAGAATTACTCATACCAAATAAGTATAAAGTAAACTCGTTTAAAAAAATTTTTGATTTTGTCGATATTTTTAGACTCTTGATGAGCGAAAAATGAGTTTTCGACTTCGGATTCCCGAGTTAATTGATTAGAAACGCATTATGGTGGAATTAATACATTCCGCAAGTTTAAATAAAAAATAAGGCTATAAGCTCATAAAAACTT
>DAOUUM010000145.1 GCA_030668165.1 Candidatus Heimdallarchaeota archaeon | reverse complement strand
TTTTCAGCATAATTAACTGATAATATATCTGGATGCTGATAGATCTCCTGTGCGATGCTATCCAAATTTCTGGATAGTTCAGTATTGGATAAATATTGGCGTTCATCAACCAGATGAATTTTCTCATCTTTAGCTATGTCTTTGGCTATGTATATAATTGGAAAATAAGCCAAAGGATAGTGTTTTACCTCCCCTTTCAATGATTTGGTCCACATATGAGTGATATCATCTTTAAAATATATATCCAGTATGAACTCACAGTCATCGCATAAGTGTTCATCTTGGGGTGTATGTGGAGGTACAAATTGCACTAGTTATATATTATTTACTACAAATATAACTTACATACCCACGAGAGAGGTCACCGAAAGTATTCTACTGCTTATCTATGAATATTTTATCAATAAGATTACTTACTTCAGCCTTGCATTCTGGGGTTATACTTGACTTGTCCTCACATTTCTCACCGTAAAGGGTATTGAAAGTTCCGCAAAAATTATCAAATCTTTCGGTTACCGATATGATAGAGGATCCTTCATGAATGTACACTATACGATACTTGTCAAACGATCTGATCAGTATATTAGCATTTCCATGTTTTAATCGTTCAATATTCTGGGGATTATGTTCCTCAGAAAATGCTTTTCCAACAAAAAGGTTGATGGCAGTTAGAAAAGAACTGAGTAGAAAATCATCTAACAAGGAATCAGAATCAAACTGTTTTGACATAATAATCTCACCGAGAGGTGATAAAATAAGGAAGATCAGTGGATTGTCGTCCTGGATGAGTGGTTCTACTTTTTTGTTGATCAGATCAGCAACTAGGAATTGAAATTCAGATCTCTCTATCCTTGAGAGAATATCTGATTTATCCTCATCTTTCCACGAATCAAGATTTGTCAGAAGGGAATCGTAGGCGGTTGAGATCTTGGTCTCAAATTGACGTAATCCAGTCTTTATTGCAAGTTGGAGAGCATCTTCCAAATAGGCTTGAGCTTGATCAAAATCAAGCTGCAATTCAGATATCTTGGATTTAAGTAATAATAACTCTAGATTGATTGATTGAGATTCTTCTTCAATGGAAATGGAGTGTAGATGGTTAATGATATTGAGTAATTCATTTAGAACTTCTTCCTCTCCAGTGATACGCAGTTCAATTAGCAATAAATCTGTAAGATTAAGTAATGCATATCTGGTGAGTCCAAAATCCAGTATCTTGTCATGAATAATTTCTTTAAACTCCACCTGAGCAAGAGCTTGTTCATAAACTCGCTCACTATTCTTTTGAAATGATGCATCGATCAGTCTCTTCCTTAAGTTGATCATCTCATTTCCGAGATTTTTATTAAAATAAGGTAGGAAATTATCATAGTACTGATGTGCAAGATCCATTCTATCTGTATTTAGAAGTATTCTAATCAGATGGAAAATCGTATTTGTGATATCAAACGGATTCCCGAGTTCTTTTTTGATTCGAAAACCCTCATTAAGGTAATCAAATGCTGTCTGATACTCCTCAAATCGTTCATAAATCAGTCCCATCTCCTCTAGAATTAGTCCATCAAGTCTTTTATCCTGAAATTTCGTACTTAGTTCCTGACTCTTAGCAAATATGTCCAAGGCCTTGGTTAACTCACCTTGCAACACAAAGATTGTGCCTTTGTTATAATAAGATACTCCTAGATTAATCTCAAATCCATTATCTTTTTTTATCCTAATACTCTGATTGATATGTTCCAGAGCCATCTGATAATTTCCGGTGTCCTTATAGACAACTCCAAGTGCATGATAGAGCTCGCTGATCATGCGTATATCGCCATGTTTTTCACTTTCAGCAAAGCATTCATTAAAATATTCAATTGCAAGGTCTAATTCACCCGTGAAACGGGTATAGATTCCTTTCAGACGTTTGAGCTGAACATAGAGACTGCTATTAACCTCTTCTTTGATATCTTCGATCAAAAATAGATCCTGTTCCCCCTGTTCACAAATATGAACCAATTTATTGAATTCTCCCATGCGCCAGTAATTATTTCCGATTTGTATTAGACTTCTAATTTTGCTAACATAGTTTACATTCTTCTCAGATCTAATAATTATTCCATAGAGAAGGTCCAAACTCTCCTTATACTTACCTACAAGGGTTAAATATCTGGATTTCAGCAATTCAGCCTCATCAATATTATCACTTGGTCCATTTTCAATTATTTTATCCAGAATTTCAACAGATTCATCTATTTGACCTGAATAAAACAATTGATTTGCTCGTGATAGTATTGTAATACAACTCCTAAATGATAGTTATTTTGATTGTATACACGATATATGATATTAAAACAATTATAATACGAAAAAAACAATGGGCAGTTTAATGACCCCAATTTTGCTATTAAACTATAGTTCGATTCTGTCTATAGAAAATTCAACCGGAATCGTAACTGAGAAAAATTCAAGGTAAATAATTCCTATAGGGATCTTCACAGCCTTATACAGGGCAAGACTGAGGAGGTCTTGAGTATTGAGATTTGTGATTAAAATATTGATATCCTCAATTAAGACCTTTTCAAAAGGATATAGAACAATGGAACTCTCACTGATCCAGGTCACATTGCCCAAGTATGCATCTAGTGTTGTCGTCACATTCATAGTAATTCTGGATAAATTGAGCTGGAATGGTAGATTGTAGTCGATACTAACATCAAAAGTTGCATTGACGTATCGTAGTTGATCATTTATCTCAAATTCTTTTATTTCCTCGATACCTATATCGAATATTGGACCTAGTGAATCTGAGGTGAAATCCAAGATTGTGTTTAGTTTCAATGTGGTATCACTTATTGTAAGTATCATGTCAAGATGAGTGGTAAAATTGGAACTAAATTCATTAAGCAAGTTATCCAATACCACAAATGCTTCAGATACAATAGCCATTGTCAGACTTTGATTGGACCATCCATTTGAGATAAGAATTGGAGTGTCTATGATGATCGTTCCAAATTTATATATCTCTGCATACAGCTCAACTGTCCCATCAAGCTTTATATCTACTGGAAATGGATTATATATGCCAAACTCCACATCCGCAGTGGTAGCATCTACTGAATTAACATCGATGTAATTAACATTAAACAAAACAGGTTCCTGTTCAAGTTGAAATATTATTGAATTATTGAAGATAATATTATCTTTTATACCAGCCACTGAGTATTCCAGATCACCAACAAATTCGATACTGAAATCTCTTACTGAGAGTATCAGACTAACGAATTCATCAAATTTAGTTTCCTCGTTTTCATTGATTGGAATGATTAACGAGAATTCTAGTATATAATTATCCAATTCCTCTGAATCTATACTCTCCAAAGATAAATCGGTAGTAGTCAGATAATTATCATCGTAGTATAACTCGAGATTAAGATTTGAAAGTGTAAATCCGATCAAATCACCTGAATCACTGACATTATCAAATTCCAATTTACCATCTACATAAAGCTCATTCTCACCAGCACCTGTGATAATAAATTCACGCATGGTTAATTCTAATTGTTCCAATTCTGATTTTGCCATGGATTTATTACTCTGATAGATTATAGTGGTTATAATACCACTAGAGATAATTAATGCGATGATAATGATTGAAATTAATTTCCTGGTTAATTTCATGTGCCTCTAATTATCAATTAAAATTTGCTTCAAAAATATTTATTACAAAGGAATGAATAATTCCACTTTTTACCTGCATTTTAAATTCAATTTGAATTAAGTGATAAAACCATCCATACTTTTTTTAGTTACAAAACCAATGCTTTATTGGACCAAATAAGTGATATAATTTTGAAAAAATTAAGAGATACTACTTCAATTCTCCTTACCGTTGCATTGGATGGCAATCTGAGAGGATATTTCAGTCATTTTTTAAAAAATGAAGATAAGCAGGTGAGAACCAAAGAAACCTACCTTGTTAACAGTGGAATAAATAATTTTGCCCTAAATAATGTTTTGCAGGATGAAATCACAGATGAGAAGGTAGAATCGGTGATTGATGAGGTAATTAATCATTTTGGGGAGATGTCATTTACCTGGTGGGTTAATCAAGAGAACTATAATAAAAAATTGGATACAAATTTGAGATCAAAGAAATTGAGAAAAATTCCTGACATGGTTGCCATGGCAATAGATCTTGAAAAGATGGAGAAGAACTTCTCCACCCCAAATTCACTTTACGTGGAGCGTATTGATGAGTTAAAACTCAAATATGTATTGGAAATGTCAAGCTCTGTGCTAAATCTGAGAAAAGATACCGATAGTTATGCCTCAAAATATGAGGGTATTGTATTGGAGGAGAAAAAAGAATATTACCGCAAGTATGTTGCATGGCTATCTGGAGAACCAGCGGCATCCTCGACCCTTATCCTCGATGGGGGAATTGCTTCAATATATGAGAATTCAGTTCAACCATATTACAAAAGGGGATATGGTCTGGAAGGTGCTGCTGTGTATTTTCCACTGAAAGATGCCAGTAAAGATGGCTACAAAGTGGGTAGTGTCCTTTGTTCCGTGGGAGAGATCAGGCAATGGCAGGCACTAGGTTTCAAGGAAATCATGAGATACTCACGATTTGTGTATATGGCTAATATTGCACCAAAGCGCAACTGATAACACTAACTTATATCAAGTAATTCTCAATATCAAGAAGCAGTATACAAAGGGTTATTTTAATATCTAATATCGCCGGTATAATGAGTTCTGAACTTAGAATTCCCTGTATCCTCATGGCAGGTGCTGATCCAGATAATAACGGTGAATTGGAGATAGCCGAAAACCTGGATTACAAGGCATTGATTGATATCAATGGTAAGAGCGTAATTGCTAGAATGATGGAGGCATTTGAAGAATCAAAGATAGTATCGAAATATTACATCGTTGGACTTCCAGAAGAATTGGTTGAATTTCCAGATACAATAGATCGATCAAAAATTGAATTTTTCATGCCCAAGGGAGATAAGGTACCAGAACGGCTTCAAGAAACAGCAAAAATAATACTTGAACAATCAAAAACTGACAAGACCTTGTTCAGTGAGAACTCACATCATATTCTTTTTGCTTCAGGAGATATCCCCATGATGTCAAGTCAAAGTATTTTGGACCTTGTTGAAAATACTCAGAATTTTAAATATGATTTATATTTTGCAATGGTTGAGGAAGGCATAATGTCAGCTGCATTTCCAGACAATCGACGTACATATGCCAAACTTGTCGAGGGCAAATACTGTATGGCTGATTTATTAATTTTTGATATCAGCCTACTCAGTGAATCCAGAATTGAAAAAATTAGAACACTTAGAGAAAATAGGAAGGTTTTTGCAAAGGTAGTATTTAGATTAAGCCCTATGACTGTAATCAGATTTATTATCGGACGATTAAGTTTTCCAATTGCAGAAAAAGCAGTTAACAAAATATTTGATGTGAGAACCAAGATTGTTCAAACTAAGTATCCAGTACTAGCTTTTGATATGGATAAGCCACATCAGGTCCTAATTGCCAGAGATAAATCAAATTAATAATTACTTACATATCAATTTGGTAAAAAAACTGTAGATTCTCTTATCATTATCTGAATATCCACTTCCAGCCAATTTGTTTTCAACAACCAGAATTGTGATGTGACAATATCATAATAAACATCTTCTGGCATGGACTTAGTCATTACTGATGGATCCTCGTTGTATGTCCAGCGATCATAAGCACCAAAAATATGAGATGATTCATGCTGTAACAGATTATCAGCAAAGCTTGAGGGTAACCTGTAATCGCCCTGGAATTTTGAACCTCTTGCGTTGACAGCCATATTGTAGGCTCCACCATAGCTCCCTATGACAACTCCAAGATGATCCATGGTTGTATTGGTAAAAATATACATAATGTCAGCTCCATCATTTTCGATCATTGGCCCAGTATCTGCGGTCCAAGTGGAATTGAATAGATCCAAACTTTTGGCAGCTTGTGATTTGGCATCAGCAATTAGATCAAATAGATTGGTTCCACTTCTTTTGTTGAAATGGAATTCAGCGACTTCCATAAATGATATATTGAATGTCCTTTCATACCTTCTACTCACTTGGTTGATATAATAAGCTGGATTTTGAAATATTAAGCTGTCTGAGCTCAAACCAGTCCAGTAGTTATTTGCTGATACGGTAAATATGACATTTTTTCTAGTATTAATTCCTAAACTGATGATAACAGTCTCAGAGTTGGTTAGATTGGCCATTATAGTGATATTTGTGTTTTCTGTTAACACTCCAATCGGAATGCTTCCATTATTACTGCTGGATACTGCGTCACCGATACTTAGCTCAACTATTGAATTAACAGCTCCGGTTATGAGATAGTCAACACTGGTATATCCTGCTGTGATTATCTCGGTCATCATCACTGTGTCTCCGGTACCATCAGATATCAGGGTGATATTATTATTACTAACAGATATTTCATTACTTGTGATAATAGTTGTCCAGTTCAATTTATTTGCCTGATTAACTGACTCATATGGTATGATCTCGATGGTATAATCAAATATATCTGATAATACCAGAGTCTGTCTTCTCTGTTCAAAGGATATGGAGAAATTTAAAAATTGATAATTACCAAAATTGAGGGCAAGGAAACTTTTGTCATAGAATGAGGGGGATAACTCAAGGGCTAGTTCGTATGATCCCGGTGCCAGGGTTTCATTCACAAATACATTTTGCACAGCCTCCTTGTCATACACTTCACTTCTGATTGCAACTGATAAGGTATCCACATAGGCATAACCATCAAGAACATCGACATGAAGAATGACTGGAATCATTTCTCCTTTGTAAGAGATATTTCTCAGCAGGCTGAGATCTGCCGTCAATCCTGCTGTGTAGTCAACCGATCCTGAATTGAGGTCTGAAATGGATGATTGGGCGTCTTCATCACCTGATAAAACTGCTATTGAAATCGATGTGACCAGCATCAAAGAGATAACAATAACTGCCAGTAATCCATTTGAAAACTCAACAGATCTCAATTGCATTATCAAAACTAGGCTTTGGATTAAAATAAAGGTTTACAATATTAATTCGGCTTGTGCAATTATTTTGCCCAAATTTATGTGTGATTTGACAATCAATGAATGAAAATCAGTGCTGTTTTCAAAACTATTGCATTTAGGGGTTCAAATCACTATAAAAATGTAAAACTATAATTATGCAATTATGGTATACCCATTACAGA
>DAOUUM010000212.1 GCA_030668165.1 Candidatus Heimdallarchaeota archaeon | reverse complement strand
GGGTAGGGAAAACACAATAACCGAGAAAGTATCAGCATTATCCTCCAGGGTCTGATATTTTGCAATTCTAGGTCTCTGCTCCTCCACGAGGTCGTCAGTAAATGATTTAGACTTATCAATTATTTCGGGCAAGATATTGGAGTATGCCTCTCCCACCTTCAGATTAATCCAAGATAAATTACTACCCGAATCAATGTAGCCCTCCTTGATCTGACTTGGTATATTTCCTTCATCGAATAGTAAGGTGCGAGGCACAAATAAACCTCAATAATCCATCTAAATCAATTTCTATTTCCTAAGAGAATATTGTGTAACAATTTACTAATTCAGTAATAAACTTGGAATAACTAGCTAAGTAATAACTACTCTTCTGTATACTTGGTTGGATCAAAATCAATGGTACGCTTCTCACGTTCCATCTTTGTAATGAATTTCTCCAATATGTCACGATATTCTATCGCTTCAATATTTCCAACATTGTATTGATAGCGTAATTGGCCAAAAATTATTCCAATATCAGGGATGGATTGGCTTAGGATCTCCACTTTCATGTCTATATCGACGTCCAGTTTTATTATTTTAAAAACCACATTTTTGTAAACTGCAGCGTCAGATATGAAGCGTGCCTCACGCTCTCTTTTCTTAGCCATTGCCTCAAAATTTTGTACTGGTTTTGGAACGGACATGGATTACTAAATTTCCATCGCGTTTCCTTTTATAAAAATCTTATTCACAAAGAAATTTAAGATTAGACATTTATCATTATTATAATATCCTAAAGTAGATAAAAGATATCATATCAATTCATTTGCATAGTAATGTCAGAAAAAAAAGTATGTATGGTGATCATTGATGGTTTTGGACTAGCCGAACCCTCAGAAGGAAATGCAATTACCTTGGCAAAAACTCCAACTTGGGACTATCTTACTGAGAATTATCCATGGATTCCAATCAATGCATCTGGTAATTATGTGGGATTGCCTGATGGCATAATGGGGAACTCTGAAGTTGGTCACTTGGCAATTGGTACAGGCCGTACAACCTACCAATCACTTGAGCTGATTAACCGTGCTTGTGATGATGGATCAATTGGGAAAAATCCAACAATTGAGCTCCTGCTTGATCACTTGACAGAATTTGGTGGTGATTTACATCTCATGGGATTATTATCTGATGGAGCAGTTCATTCTCACCAAGAGCATCTTTACAAGATGATAGATATATTCTCAAATAAATCAGATAATAATATCTGGATTCATGCATTGATGGATGGGAGAGATACCCCTCCAGATAGTGGAATTGATTATATTAAACAATTAGATGAGAGGATAAAAGAAAACAATTCCTGTAAATTATCATCTGTAATTGGTAGATACTATGCAATGGACAGGGATAAAAAGTGGGATCGCACAAAAATCGCTTATGATATGTTCCTGAATATGGAGAAGAGTGATGAGGTAACAGATGTATTTACCACAATGAAGCAGCGTTATGACAATGAAGAAACCGATGAATTTCTTAAACCAATAATATGTGATGCTGGGGGTCGTTTCAAGGAGAATGATGCCATCCTTTTCTTCAATTTCCGACCTGACAGAGCACGTCAAATTACCATGCTGGTAAACGGTATTGGTGGAATTGTGACTCGACCTATTAACAATCTTCTCTATGCAACTATGACCGAATACGAGGGATCATGGAATTTTCCCACCCTATTTCAATCAGAAGTAATCGAGGAGAGCCTGGCAGAAACTATAAGCAAGGAAAATATGAGTCAGATTCATATTGCTGAGACAGAAAAATATGCCCATGTCACCTATTTCTTCAATGGGGGTAGAGAGGAACTATTTCCTAACGAGGAGAGAAAACTTATTCCTAGTCTTAAAGTGGCCACCTATGATCTGGAACCTTCAATGTCAACCAATGCGATCGCTGAGGCGACAGTTAATGCAATTTCAAAAGAGCGCCATTCTGTAGTGATTATAAATATCGCAGCTCCTGATATGGTGGGGCATTCTGGATTGATTCCTGCTACAAAAGAGGCATTGGTTCACACAGATAATGCATTGAAAATGATTTATGATGCATGTCTAAAATACAATTATACTATGATTGTAACATCAGACCATGGTAATTGTGAGAAGATGTTGCATCATGGTAAACCGCATACTGCTCATACAACTAATCCCGTGCCATTCTTAATTGTAGATAAGGATATTATATTTAATTCCAATATTTCAGGTCTTGCCGATATAGCCCCAACTATTTTGGATATACTTGGAATTGATCAGCCAGAGTTGATGACCGGACATTCTATGATTAAATAACTACAGTTTCGTCCCCGTCATCTAATCTTCTCAAAATATCCCGTCCCCTCTCTGTAATTGAATAAACTTCAATATCTCCCATCATTGATTTCGATATATACGATCTTTTCAGGTGAAATGAAAGAGCCTCCTCCACCTCATCAACCGATGGTTCATAATCAACCAATTGGTACAGGATATCGATCTGATTCAATACATCTGCTATGGATACTCTCTTCTTGATCTTATTTACTCTAGAATAGTTCAACATCTCTAGTAAATTGATACGAAGTGTAGAATAGAATTGCTTCTTCATTTCTGATATTATCAATTATTTCATCATATTTTTATATTTACCAATAAGAGAGGAAAAAAGTGTTTAAGTAAACGATGTTCATCTACATCTTGTGCCTCAAGAAGTTCGTTCAGTCATAAGGTCAATTGAGAATAAAATAAAAGATATGGATGTTAAAGATGCTTATAATATAGGTGTTGAGGCAATAAAAGAATATGATGTGGTAGGGGAATACAAAAATTCCATCAAAATACTGATGAAATTTCTCAAATATCCCAATATAGAGGTCTTTCTTGTGAATAAGACCAAGATATTATCTCATCTTATTCTCCGTGCCCTTTTAGCAGGAGAAATTGAAGAATACAGGGATATAATCAATCAAGATAAAAATCTCAAAAAATCTATTCTTGGTAACATTAGCCATATTTTAGCTAACAATTCAAATGATAAATCAAACGAAGGTGAGTTCATACTCGATGGTATCGAAAAAGTGGATCTATTCGGTGATTTAAATCCCTTGGATCAAATACCACAATTAAAGTTTGATGACGAGGATGAAATCGTAAGGGTAATCGAGGATTTCTACGAGCAGGGTGTGTATCACCTGACATATTTTGAGAAATTAACAAAACTGCATCACATGTTAACCATAAATAATGGAAAATTGGAAGAAATGAATGTCGCTGAAAAGAAGAAAATTCTTAAACTGTGATTGAAGTCCTTTTTGCATTGCTTGATTGAGATATATTTAATTTTTTCCAATTATCTGAAATTAGATCATATGGGAAACTTGTTGTGTTTTGTTCCATTTAGTCTTACATTGTAATTTCTCTACGAGAACCCGAAAATAATGTTGAGAAATACGTTGATCTTTTGTAATTATTTCTTAGCCTATAATAATAGTTAATAGATGATCATGGGTTCGGAGCCTAGTGATTTAATTGGTTATGAATAATGTTCTATCTGATTGCTCCCCCCATAATAGTTCAAAAGAGGAAGTTTTGGATTACTTTGCTTCTACAATTGACGGCCTAACAGAGGCTGAAGTAGTAAAAAGACAAAATTATTATGGTAAGAATCTACTTGAAGAAGGGGAAAAAGAATCTCTTTTAGCAATTTTTCTCAACCAATTTAAAGATGTATTAATAATTATTCTGATGATCTCAGCTCTGGTTTCAGGATTGGTGTTAAAAGAAACAATTGATGCCGTATTAATCGTAATTATTCTAATCCTTAATGCATTTTTTGGCCTCTATCAAGAATGGAAGGCCGATAAGGCAATAGAAGCTCTTAAAAAAATGGTCACCCATAATTGTACCGTTTTGAGGGATAATCATGAAGTAGTAGTTCCCTCCGTAGAATTAGTTCCTGGTGATATTATTCTCATAGAACAGGGTAATAGAATTCCAGCTGATAGTAGGTTACTTCAAGTAACTAGTCTTAGGGTAGAAGAGGCTCAATTAACTGGTGAAAGTGAAGAAATCAGCAAGCTGAGTCTTTCTATTGTTCCAAAAGCATCTCCATTGGGAGATAGGATAAATTGCGTGTATATGGGTACACATGTTACCTTTGGAAAGGGAATTGCAGTGGTAACCAATACTGGTATGACCACTGAAATTGGAAAGATTGCTGCAGATGTTCAATCCATAGTGAATGAACCGACTCCAACTCAAATAAAATTGGAAAAATTTGGAAAACAACTTGGGGTAATTATAATTGGAATTATGGTGGTTATATTCATCTATGGAATAACGGTAGCTGAATTAGAACCATTTTTAATGTTTGAAACAGCAGTTAGTCTTGCTGTGGCTGCAGTCCCAGAAGGCTTGGTTATAGTAATAACTCTGGCACTATCACTTGGGGTTATTAAAATGGCTAGAAAGAATGCCATTGTTAAGAAACTACCAGCTGTTGAAAGTTTGGGGTCTGTAACAACCATTTGTACGGACAAAACAGGTACCTTGACATTGAATAAGATGTCTGTGCAAAAAATTATAAGTTTTAAAGAGGGAGAGATAACAAATCTATCGCCCCAAGAAATGAGAATAAAGAATGTAGATGAAGGAAATTCACATTTTACCAATGCACTTTTCCTTTGTAATAATTCTGCACATGATGAGGATGTAGATCGTGGAAATCCAACTGAGATCGCCCTACTGAGATTAGCAGATGAACTAGGAATAAATCGAGAAGAACGATCAAAAATATATCGACGATTAGATGAGATCCCATTTGACAGCGAAAAGAAGAGAATGAGTGTAGTCGTTGAAGAAATAGGTACAAATAATAAAATTGCTTATATTAAGGGTGCACCAGATATTCTCCTTGAAATGTCTCAATCTGTTGATCTAGGGAGTGGTCCAATACCTTTAACTGAAGAAATCAGAGCAAATATTAATGAGAATATTGATATACTGGCTGATCAGGCCTTAAGAGTGCTCGGTTTTGGATATTATGAATTAAAATCAAATATTTACAACATTTATGATTTTGATACGAAATTTGTCATAAACGGTTTGGTGGGATTGATAGATCCTGCAAAACCAGGGGTAGTAGAAGCAGTTACTGCCTGTCATACGGCTGGCATAAATGTGAAAATGGTGACAGGAGATCATTTGAAGACAGCAATTGCCATTGCCAAAGACATTGGAATTCATGATGATGATGACTTGGTACTACAAGGCGTGGAACTAGATAAACTATCAGATTATGAGTTAAAAAATATCATTCAAGATGTAAGCATATTTGCCAGGATAAGTCCCCAGCATAAACTTAGAATTGTTAAGGCTTTGAAGTCTAAAGGTGAAATTGTCTCCATGACTGGTGATGGTGTTAATGATGCACCAGCATTGAAGGGAGCAGATGTTGGAATTGCGATGGGCAGTGGAACCGATGTCACCAAAGAGACGGCAGAAATAATCTTGCAAGATGATAATTTTACTACAATAATATCAGCTATCGAGGAGGGGAGAACAATATTCGAGAATATGACAAAATTTGTAAAATATATGCTCTCTAGTAACCTAGCTGAGATATTAGTAATATTTTTGTCTATTGTCATCACCAAAACTTCTGCATTGGTTGCAACACAGATTCTGTGGATCAATCTAGTGACTGATGGAATTCCTGCTCTTG
>DAOUUM010000165.1 GCA_030668165.1 Candidatus Heimdallarchaeota archaeon | reverse complement strand
GTCTTCAATGAGGCTAGGAAGCAGAGAAGCTGGACACACTAACCGTTCAGAGGAACGACATTGGATACAATCAAGGAAATAAATTATTTCTGAGTGATGGCGACATCTGGATCTGATGGAAACAACGTGTAATTTCACATATCATTAACGTATGTGAAAATGATCATAACAGATAGTAGGATTGTCTGCTAACTCATAAAATAATTTTATTTGGAATAAGTATCACAATCGCAAATTAACTTATCATGTATTAGAATTGTATGAAGCCATTAGTGTCTGAAATTCAGCACTTTCTCTGATATTATCAAAATCCGTATCATTATCAATCCCAGCTAGTAATGAAGCATTTGATTCAATTGCTTTACTCAAATATTCCAGGCTTATTTTAGAGTCGTTCTTTCTTGAATAAAGACAGGCCAAATTATAATAGATCTCTCCATTATCTGGATCCAATTCTAATGCTTTTGTTAGAACTTTTTCTGCAGACATGAGATTGGCTTGGAATAAATACACCGCACCTAGATTGATTAAAACCAAAATTTCATTGCTTTTTTTATCATTATCCTCCAAGGCTTTTCGGAAAGTAATCTCAGCCATATCAAGTTTATTTTGATGGAAGTAGTTAAATCCAAGGCTGATCAATGCCTCCGTCCTGTAAGATTCAAAATTTCCAGCATGTTCCAGATATTTTTGTGCCTCAGCATATCTACCAAGAGAGTTGAGTAAATTGCCAAGATTGTATATTGATGCCTCTGAATGGTTTGGATCAATTTCAAACAACTCAGAATAAGCCTCAATAGCCTCCACTGGTTTATTATTTTGAACCTTATTCTCCGCTATACAATTATAGATGAAGGCAAGATCAAGAGTTTTGATCTGGTGAAGGGGGGAAATATGCTTGACAGACAATTTAGTGTTCTGAATATATAGATTTTCAAGGTTAATAAGTTTATAAAATCCATCTGGTAATGATTTGAGAGGATTTGATCTGATATAGATCTCCTGCAACTTGATACAATTAATAATTGATTGTGGTAAAGAATTCAATTTATTTGAATCCAAATACAATCCTTCTAATTCAGTTAAATCTCCCAAATTTTCTGGGAGGGAGGTTAATTCCATATTATTTAGAAACAGTATCCGAATACCTGTTAACTCACACAAGCTGTCAGGTAAGGTAGAAACCTTTGCATTGGTTAATCCCAATCGAACAATTTTACCATTTTCAGTGCTATACCCCCATGTATCACTACTACTATAGCTGTGTGAATATACGATGGTATTATCGACATTGGTATCAACAGGATTGGTAAGATGTGGTACTCTCCCCACCGATTTTTCAATCTCTGAAATGGCTTTTGTCTCGATTATGTTTAATATTAGACTATGAGATATCACAAAAGGATTAAGCTCTTCTCCAAGATCCATCCACCTCCTCACCATATCTATTATGCCTTCAATCTCTCTGATTTTTGGATTTATATCTATAAGTGTGGTTAATGCGATTTGCGGTTGTTCTAGCTCCTGAATATTACTAACTACCTTGGGTATACCAACAAATAACGCTTTTTTTACTTTTTTATTTTCAATTATTGAATTAATGAAAGCATGGGGTTGAATTACCCAGCCTTTGTGATACTCTTTAATAATGAACTCGACATATTCCCATGGATCTTCCGAATTTCTTAAACTATTAACTAGATCTTGCTGGAATATAGATTTATTCAATTTTTTGATAAATGCATCGGCTTCTCTTTCTGCTTCAGTTACCTCTGATACCTCTGACCACGCCCCTAAATCTTTATTTGCAATTTCATTATATTTCGAAATGATATATTCAAGTTTTGATATGGCATTATCAGTATCCTTCATATGCAACAACAAAGTCAAAAGTATAAAAATTATATACATCTCCTGTTAAATACATAAACAAATTCTATCCCCGAGGAAGTCTAAACATACTAATTCGTCTACTCTTTTTCATCCATAATACCAAGAAGTTAAAAAAAAAATATTCTTTTCATATTTTGTTATCTAATTGCAATTAATTACTTATAGAAGAAAACAATCAATTGTGTATAAGAGAATGATAAAGAAACTGATTAAGTATAAAAGGGCTGTTTCCCCTGTAGTATCAACCATGTTCCTAATGGGAGTTATACTCATGGGCATAGCCATAACTCTAGGTTTTATATATCCAGAATTAAATAAATTGTCAGATAATGTTGAAATCGGGTCTATCAGTAGTTCATTCATTTCTATTGATAATGATATCAAATCACTCATTCAAAGTGGAGAGAATGCAAAAGTATTCAAAACACTAGATCTAGGAACTAATGCTTTTCTGACCGCAGATACTTCTCCCTTCTCAACAATTCTATTTTTGTATCAGGTTGATAATAATCAGATTCAAACACTCGGTACATTCGATGAGGATTTTGATCGTTTATCAGCCAGAACAGAACTCAGAGAGGATACTGTGCCTCAAAATTCCCATTCCTATCTGGTTGGTTCAGGAAATCAAGATATATTCTACTTGAATCACACCTCATCAGCAACCATGCCCTGGACAATTCTCAATCAGAGCAGAGCCCTGAACGATTTTCTTAACACATCACTCTCCTATAGGGGAATCATTTCATTTGATAAAAATGTAGATATTGCAGCTTCAGAAGTGAATCTGACGATTTCTATGCAACTGATTGATTTTCAATTCAAGGGTTCACCTTCAGTATCATCAGCCACACCCAGTATTTCGATTGAATATGATTCGGTTAATGTCACAAGAAGTGAATGGTATAATATTGGCTACACAGCAGGATCAACTACAACTTTCATGATGAAAATCAATACCTTCTTGGATGGTAAAACAACTACTGAGATTCCACTCAAACATGAGGTGCCTGGTTTTGGTACTTTAAATGTTCAATTGGAAATAATATCACATGTAGTAATAATCACCTTATAGATAATTTACATCTATGGTGATATTTTATTGCAGATGGTAGTCTAAATGAGATAAATCTTTTTATTTCATGTATCAATGAAAAAAGTATAATTAGGTGATTAGATGGCTAGTGAGGCAGTAATGTATCAAGCAGTATTTGTAATTGGAATTTTCGTATTTGGATTTTTCAGTATTACATTTAATAATTATTACGATATTACTGAAGATACTGTACTGGAGGGTAATTTAAGTGTGGTCATCCAAGATATCGGTGAAAAAATACAAGATCTAGTGAGTCAAGCCCGGGACAGGCAAACTACTCCTGGAAATTCTACAGTTTCAATACGATTAAATTTAGAATCGCAATATGGTACGAAGAGTTATTCTATATCGTTCTATGCGGATTCTTCCAATGAGGTGTTTCTTTACGGGCAGACTCCGGATTCTGATCTCTTTTATGGGAACTATTCCCTAGGATATATCCTTGGCACTGATGATGGTAATATTGATTGTTATGGGACTCTTTTCTCTTCAGATGGTAATCCGATGATAACTTATAAATGGGATTCTAGCCTATTTGCAGATGGTAATTCGTCATCTGCACCAGAAGAATTATTCTTCAATTAGTTAATTAATTCACAAAGCTAAATAAAATTATTGTGTGTGATCTCAGTAATTAAAAAAGGATAGAAATTCGGTAAAACAGAATTTAATGACAGATAATTTAGCAATATTCAGAGCCTATGATGTACGTGGGATATTTGGTCAAGATTTAACAATTGAGACCATGGCGAATATAGGCAGGGCCTTTGGAAGCTATATGGTTAAACATAATATTGATCATGTTACCGTTGGTGGTGATATTAGAGCTTCGACCAGTATATTGCTCAAAGTATTAGTGGCCGGAATTGCCTCCACTGGAGTTTCCTGTGAGGTTATTAACCAGAGTCCACTAGGAATAACCCTATTTAACTCTTTCAAGAAAGGTTATGGGGCCTCAGCTTTTATCACCGCTTCTCATCTCCCTCCGGAATGGAATGGAGTTAAATTTTATTGGGGACCTGGTATAGGTTTCTCACCAGAAGAAAATGAAGAATTCAAAAAAATATTTGTTGATAGAGATTTTATCAATGCTGGTGCCTTTGAAATAGGCAAAATTATGACTTTAGAGGACTCATACGATCAATTTTTAGCATATATAAAAGAGAAATTTCAGTTCACTAAAAAATTCAAAATAGCGGTAGATAGTGGTAATGGAGCAACGGCTCTTGTTCAACCACAACTCTTCGAAGATCTAGGTTTTGAGGTAGTACCATTATATGATGATCCAGATCCAAGATTTCCCAATCGACCCTCTGAGCCCAATGAGGAAACTCTGCAGGATCTTGCCAAATTAGTCAAAGAGAAAGGGGTTGATTTTGGTGCTGGTTTTGATGGTGATGGAGATAGGTGTGTATTTGTTGATGATTTGGGGAATGTGATCTCTTCTGATGCGTTTGGAATAGTGGTGGCTGAATATCTTTTAGAAACTGGGGATAATAATCGAGTTATTATTAACATGGAATGTTCAATTGCCATGGAAAACCATTTACGAGAAATCGGAGCAGAGATATTTAGAATCAGAGTTGGACATTCCTTCCTCTCACTAGAAGCTCAGAAAAATGATGCAGTTTGGGGTGTGGAAGCATCTGGACATGCAATCGCCCCCTCCGTATTCCTATTTGATGATGCACTTATATTGCCATTAATGTTAGCCAAGGCTTTGGAACACAGAAATCAAGCATTTTCCGAGTTGGTAGCAAAAGTGAAGCTTCCAGTTAAGAAAAGATATGATCTGAAGTGTTCTGATGAGACCAAATTCGATGTTTTGGATGAGATTATCGCCTATTTCAAGAATGAAGAGGGTGAGGTAAATGATCTTGATGGTGTGGCCTTGACTAATAATGATGGACGTATACTTGTTCGAGTATCAAATACTAGCCCAAAAATCCGTGCAACTTTTGAATCAATGACTCAAGAGGGTTTTGACTCCTTAGTCAATACATACCTAGAAAAAGTAAAATCATTTATTAAATAAATTATGTATTAGTCAAAATATTGGTGAATTAGATCCTTAACCGGATGATTGTATTTCTCGAATTTGTTTAGAAGATCAATATCAATTTCTTTTGGAAAGGGGATTATTTCATTGTCTCTAATCGCATTTCCTATCATATACTCAATAGCCATAACATGAGCAACCAAAATAGGGTCGATGTACTTATTCCCTGTGGGTATCTTTAAGTTGAAATTAAAGGGAATATTCTTGGACATGAATACCTCTTCCTCAGAAAACAGATCACCAAATTCATCTACCGCCCCTATATTAAGTAGATATTTCGCATTTACCGAATCCTTGTCAAAAGAGTTTGAAACCACATTCGGATGACCAGTTGCAGTAAATATAACCTCTGCATCGCGTAAAAAACTGTTATTCTTCATTTTATCATCTGAAATTAATCCAGTATCAAATCCCAGTTGTTTAGCCTTTACCAGAATGGACTTATCAACATCAAGAACTAATATATTGGAGTATTCACCGAATACTCTGGCAAGACCACGACCAATCTTTCCAAATCCCAGTACAACCACTTTTTTATCTCTTAGAAGTTCTCTCGCTGATCCGATAAACTGATCAAATGCTCTCTCAACTGCTAATGGGTTACCTATAAATGTCTCAACCATCTTGACAACTGAATTATCACAATCAATCACTGCTGTATTCAATGAGTGCATTGCAAACTTATGAATTCCAGATCTAGTCACCTCACTAATTCCTTTTCTTGGAGGATATTGCTTGAAATAAGCATTGACATCAATAGCATAGTCAAAATCTGTGGCATCATGAAAATCATGATCAACAGTATATCCTGCTGAGTGTAGTAGGTTTAAGACCTCTGAATCATTCTTTGCTGGAATGCAATCGGTAATTTTAATCTCAGCCCCACCTGCAATACACGATATTATCAGAGGTAATGTGTTGGGGACGAGTACATGAGCAATTGCTATTTTTTGTCCTGTAAATGGTTTTGAAATCGAATACTCAGATATGATTTCTCGAAATAATGGCATATCCTGTAATTGTTGCTTTACAAGTGGAAATTCAAGAAGATCCTTGATTGACATCAATTTACTAATTTCCCACTATTTTTTTATTTTACGGATTGATCTTCCATTGATTTGTATAATCTCTGTATTTTAAATGAGAATTATCAACAATCTATAATCAAAACACAATATTATAGGTGATCCGATCTAGTTGCAAATTGTGTCAGAAAGATCCGGTTTGTACTTTGCTACATCAGGAATCAGAGGAAAAACAAATATCAATATTACACCAGAATTTGCGTTGAAGGTGGGTACAGCCTTTTCATCATGGGTATTTTCCCATTATAATTTGGAACCAATTATCGATCGACCAACTGTTTATATCGGATTTGATAACCGAAGGTTTAGTAAAAGATTGGCCGATATTATTATCGCTGAGGTTACTGCCGCAGGGATTGATGTGATAACCTTCACCGAACCGATCCCAACACCCCTACTACTTCACTCAATCGTCAATAACAAATCAAATGGAGGAATAATGGTAACTGGCTCACATTTACCTGCAGAGGATAATGGAATAATTGCTTTTGATAATATTGGGAACTACTACAAGGGTTGGATGAGACTACAAGAACCAATACTTGTACCTTGGGAAAATCTTGTTTAAGTTAAAATAACATCTCATGAGATAGATGATTATTTTGCTCTCTTATCACGAATTGGTGAAGAATTAAAAATATCAAAATCTAAATTGAAAGTTCTAATTGAT
>DAOUUM010000082.1 GCA_030668165.1 Candidatus Heimdallarchaeota archaeon | reverse complement strand
GAAGGCAGAAATATAAGGTTGTTTCAAACCTATCTTCTTATCCACCATTTCAGAAAATGCATTAATCAATTGTTGATAGCCATCGAATTTTTTTCTAAGACGTGATAGGTCATTTCTCTCCACTTGACTAAGACTTATCTCGAGTTTTCGCTTGATTATTGCCTTTGCCTGACCCATGCTAAGATACTCAAACTCACTATCAAGGTGTTGCATTATCTTTTCCAACAATATTACACTTGAAAGTGATGAGTTTATGAATTCGAGACTTGCTGCAATAATTGCTAGTGAATGCATTCTGTAAGATTCAATATGATCTTTCACAAGTAATCTTGGTGGATATATCACCGTTTCATACACTACTATTCCATCGATGAATCCCTTGCTAATTTTACCTTTGATGAACCCAGCTCTGATATTCCAGTAGAAATCCTTGATATCGATAGGATCATTATCAAGTTTGAATAATAATTTTGCCTCAATGGGTGTGAAATTGATCCTTTCGAGATTTGTCTTGACAATTAACTCAGCCACCTTACTGAGATCCTCCTTATTTAAATCTATATTTTTCATGTGATAATTAATTTGTTCTATTTCATATATTAATTTTTCCCCTTCGTCTGCGTTAGAAGGTTACGATTATATGTTTTTGTAATCAAATTATGATTACATTATATTTACTAAATAATATTGCTAAGTTTGTTCAGATTCGTCATCTTGAGATTAAATTTGATAAAGGTCGTTAATTTTTCAGGTGAAGGATCTTCAAGTAGAAACATTTTTTGCATGTGAGCAAGTCGACGTCCTTGTTTTATTACTGTATTCAATATACTAGATTGTGAATTATTTTCCAAATCAAAGCCTTCCAATTCATCTACAATACTGCCTGCTATTTCAACTAACTCTTTATTTTCTCCTGTTACCTTGATAGCATGGGCAATGGTTATTATCTCCTTAGTTCTTGAGATCAGTTCTTTTGCCACATCGTCGAGAAAACGTCGAGAAAATGTATCATCGAGAAAACGTGGAGAAAAACCATCGATTGCTATTCCATTTGACTCCTGCACAATATCATCACTTATTTCAAGCGTACCCTCTGTTGACTCCTTGGGAGATAGGCTTATTCCCCAATTCAGCATCATTGGTTTTCCATGATGCTCTGGAGGTATTATTGGATCTGTTGAATCTGGATATTTCACATAAACACCACACTTCATACAAACAAATTTTAGATTAAAATCTACATCAGAAATACTTCTAATTGTGAATCCACCCTCCTCTTCTGGAAGAATAAATGCATCAATTTCGGGTTTTTTATCCACGAGATGTTCAAATGAGCGTATCATTTTACGGTAACCCTCGAATTTTTTTCGCAGGCGCGATAGATCATTTCTCTCACCTGAAGATAGACTGAACCGTAATTTTCTCTTTATTATTGCTTTGGCTTGCCCAGGACTCAGATAATGAAAATCATCCTTGAAACTATCTGCAATTTTTATAAGTAGCTGTGGACTTCCGATCAGTTTATTTATAAATTCCAAACTTGAGGTGATAACCGGGTACTCACTCCATATACGTGTACTCATAAAATCCCCCACCAGTAGTCTGGGAGGATAAATATTCATTTTACCATCTATAAAGCCCTGCACAAAACCAGCCTGGATATTCCAACAGAAATTTTTCAATGAGGCAGGTGGGTGATCAAGTCCAAATAAAAGTTTTGCCTCAACTGGAGTAAAAGTAAGTCTTGTAAGTTTAGTTTCAACTAGGAGCTCCGCTAGAAGATTGAATTCATTATCTTCAAGTTCAACGTTCTCAAATAGAGGTTTCTTATCAATATCACTAATAGTTGATCACCAAATGTTTATTCCATGTTAGTGTACTCTTGCCTACATATATTTGTTGCAGTATATCCAATGTAAAAATGAAGATAAATCTCATAAAATTACGAATTTCATGTCAAATTCATTAGAACATTGCTGAAACTGTAAGAAAAAGTCCCCCATTTTTTTCAAAAGCAAAGCATAACTTCCCCAATTTGTGTGATTTGATCAATCCAAGTCCCTGGTCCTATTTATTATATTGATTAATTCCCAAAAATGATATATATCTGTGTATTTTTATTTTTTGTCTATAAATATCTGCTGTGATTAAACCGAGCATGAGCCTATAATCAGTAATGATCCTTTCCAGAACAATTTTATTAACCATAGAATATCCCTAGTAGAAGTTCCTAGTAAAACAAGAGACTTTCTTTGGTTGAGCTTTTTCTCTGAAATATTTTTCAATAACTTCATCCTTGCTGAAGGGCTTAGTGTTTATATTTTTTGCTTTCGCAATTTTTGCTTTCTTAGCTGCCTTTTTTATTGTAAATGCGATTTCTCTGTGGGTTTTTATGATTGTTGCCATTTTGTTACACCTTGTAGGTTACTTTGCCTACATATATTAGTTGCACTTTAAGATATATAAATTTTGCCTACATTATTTGATTGCGCGTAATATTTCCATAATTTTTGTCACCAAATAATGATTGCGATTTGTATTTTGCAAAAACAGGATTTGATTAGGTATTTTACAACAAGCATATTCATTTCTGTCAGATCTTTAATAGAGATATTGTTTTCACTAATCTTGAATTCAAATTTTCACTTGCTCAGATGAATAGATAGAGAATTGTTATCAGGATCTACAAAATTTGCAAGATACGTGTTAGGTGATCATATGGCTATATAGAACATGTATCCGTTGAGTATCACAAGAAGTATCCAGACCTCATTGCTCCACGCTGTTATTTTCTTACCGTCTAACATGCCAAATGGGATCAGATTGAACAAACCAAGTAGTGAATTGATAAAAATGGATAGCCAAAGTATCTCATGAAGCCCCATTTGGAAGAATGAGAGAAATGCATCGGGAGTAAGAAGTATGGTCATGTAGGAGAGTACTGCAAGTACAAAATTAACAGCGGGTCCGGCTGCAGCAAATATGCCGCTTTCCCGCTTTGTGGAGTTACCTATGATCATGGTCGCTCCCGGTGCCACAATTCCGAAACCTATCAATCCAACTAGAAAAGTAATGAAGAACATCTGTCTGATCAGGGTGAACCTTGCATATTTTTTGTAGTAGATAGCTGCATACTTGTGTCCCATCTCATGTAAAATAAACGCGGGAGAGATTACCAGCACTAGTAGAATTACGTAGTTGATTGTTCTGCTTCCGGTTAATATGGGTTGAAATCCGAATACAAATGCGATCATCAACATGGCACCCATGAGATCTACACTCTCTCTACCTGTTGTTAGTACCTGTGGATTGGATCTCAGATAAAGTTCATACTCATCCTTGGTGGGTGGTCTCTGGACCGTTTGTCTCTGCACAGGTGGTCTATAGAAAGCTCCGGGTTGGAAATTTATTCTAGTTTGGGTCGGCCTGGGATTCTGACATGCATGTTGATCTATGTGATCCATACAATATACACTGTTACATTGCTGGCATTGGACTGCATATTCAACCTCTGCACCACAGGCTGTGCACTTCATAATCAACGAGGGCTATTCTCAGTTATTAGGTTATAGAATATTACAAAAATAAAATAATGTAAATTGATATCAATCTGATTTTACTAGCAAAGGTATCATAATATATTTGAACTAATTTGTGATTGATATTCTAGGCAGTATTAAATTGGCAGAAGATATAAAATCTAGAGAGATCGTTACCTATGGGCCTTCCTCAAGTATGAGAATTGGAGAACTACCAGAGGGATGCATTAGATGTATACAAGGAGAGAAGATAGTACTATATACCACAGGTAGCTGTTCAGTTGGATGCGCATATTGTCCCATTCCTGATGATAAGCAAGAGGTTGATTCGGTTTTTGTCAATGAACGCGCAATTACACTTGATACTGTGGGATTGGATATTGTATTCGATGAATCAGACGTATGTCTCGCAACTGGTGCGGGTATCACAGGGGGAGACCCTATGGAGGTACCACAACGAAGTATCCAGTATATCAAGGACTTAAAAAACAAGTATGGAGACAAATATCATCTCCACTTGTATACCTCGGGTAAATTTTTTATTGATAATGAAATTTTGATTGATCATATATTTGAGGCAGGACTTGATGAACTCAGATTTCATCCCCGAAATATTGTTGCAAAGAAAATATGGAGAATTGCCGCACAGGCAAAGAAGAATTATCCTGATAAATTAATAGGTTTTGAGATTCCATGTATACCACAAAAGGAGAAGGAGATCGAGGAACTCATATTATTTGCCGATGAACACAAACTTGATTTTGTCAATCTGAACGAGTATGAATTCACAGAATCCAATTTCAACAAATTGAGTCAGAAGGGATTTGTCTCAATTCTCAGTAATGCAGCAATTCAGGGTTCGAATGATACTGCGATCAGTGTTATGAATTCAGTCAAAGATAAGACCAGTATAACTGTGCATTTTTGCAGTTCTGGCTCAAAAGATTCCATTCAGCTGGTCCAACGTTTCAAAAAACGTGCCTCACAGATTAAAAGACCCTTTGACCAGATATCCTCAGAGGGAGAACTGGAATATGGTAGATTTGTGGTTGAAACCAAACAGGAATTCTTGGAGATGATCGAGATACTGGAGAATGAATTTGATCTGGATGAAGATTTTCGTGAGGAATTTATAATTGACTTCAGTGTGGAAACAGCTTGGTATGTTATAGATGAGATCGCAGAAATGCTGAGAGAACATTTTCCCAATTTGCAGGCAGAGATAATTGCCAGACATCCGATTGAAAATGGTCCAATTACATATGTTGATCCTAGATAGTTTGTTAATTTGAATTGAGCATTCTGTTTAATTGTTGTATGAGATTAGAAGAGATTACCTTTGAATTATCCAAGTTAAGGTCCATAACAGATAATATATTATTTGAAAAATTGGAAGATGAGCACTTAGATAGCTTATCTTCAGGTATTCTGTTCTATCTCGATGGGGAGGATATGGAACGTATATATCCAGATTATGATATTAACAACGAATTTTTAAAAAAATTAAGAAAATTAAAATTTTTGAAATATTTTTATTCCATATCGAGGTTTAATGCTGAATTAATAACCACACTCTCTTTGATGGATTGGGAGACTATCCTTGTGTTAATGGGATTACGAAAAAGTTATACCAGCATAATGGATAAAACAGGCCTACCTCCTCTCAGAAAATTATTATTAAAATCAGCTAGTAAAGAGTACAAGGAAAGACTGTCAGTTGCTGCAAAAGCATTATCCAAGCATGCTAATCGAAGTGAATACTGGGGAGAAATTAAGGGGAAGACCGAAAAAAAGAACAGAGAGGCAATAAGAATAGTTAGTAAGATAATTGATGAACGATTGTGGTGGAATAAATATAGACATTCAAGAGATGAGATAGTATTTGAGATAAGAGTTGCATCTGGACATGGTTGCAGATGGAATGGTGAAGGTACAAAATTTATTGGTTTTGTGGAACCAATTGATGAGAGATCTGAATCCAATTTTCCATCTGAATATTGAGATAGAAGAGAGGTTAAATAAATCGAGTTGGCGAAAATATCATGCCACATTTCTTCTTGATGGATGAGGATAAATTAGAACCCATGGAAGCTGCAAAAATTAGATGTCAACTTCACATCCGGGGTGGATTGAAATTATTTGAGTTAGATAAGATCACACATGGGATTGGCACTTTATATGATTCTATCTTTCATGCTATGCAATATTATGCTCACAAACATGGTTGGAATTTGGCAAATCACATCTTACGCGATGAGGAGTCATTGAATTCCATTTTTCAGGAAAAATCTGTTTTTCCATCTAGTTTTGATTTTCTCAAATTGAAGTCAATCAGTGAATTATTGATTGAGCAGGAAATAGATGAGAATTCTATGGATAAAAATCAGGTATGGCAGGAATTAAAAGAGATACTTACAATCCTCGGTACTTATCCCTATGATGATACTAAATTACCCGAAGATGATGATAATACAAGAGAGTTCCTCGGTTACTAATCCCTCAGAACAACCAGTGGTTGCATTGTGACATTGATGTCCATCGGTTCTAGTGCAGAGGTTAATTGGGAGAAATAGCGGACCACGATATATCCTTTTTCACTTAGGGAATACTGTTTCCTGTGATCCTGAATTACCAAATTAGCCTCGGTAAGGGGTTTAAGATGATGCACCAGTAACCCTGTATTTTTCACATTTAACTCATTTTTTAAGGTTGTAAAACGTTTACCACCCTCCATCAGGGAGTGAACAAGCTGTATTCGTAGGGGGTGGCTGAAGGGGAAAATGACATCACTGTATAATTTATCAGTGTCAAATTCAAACTCACCGACATCGGCAGGTACACTACTCGTAGAATAGGTTGAAGACAGTTCCTTCATTATTTCCTTGTGTCTTTTTACGATTCTGACAACAGATTTCCAATCATGAGCACATTGACCAGCTCGATCTGGATCATAGGCATTATTTTTTGCATTTTTCTCCAGTTGATTGATCTCAGAAATTGCATTTGGGATATCACCCATTGCCAGAGCTTGAATATATTTGGATATTTTGTCTTTGATACTACTCTTGCATTCCAAACCAGTTGAAATATCAAATGCACAGTTAAAATTGCTCACCATATCCTCTGCCTCCTTTTCAAGAACTCTAGATATGGTTACAAGATAATTCATCTTGATATCCTTGTTGATTGATTTTGATAATAACTCAATCTCATCTCGTAAGGGCTGCACATACTCCACCATAGAATCTCGAATTACTTGTTTTATATCTAGTTTTGAATCAACTGAATCGCTCATTAACTATATTTACAGGTTTCTACTATTAAACGTTTATCAAAATTGACCATCTGATAAAGTAAATTTACCTAATAATTTAGTCAATTTAAATTATCAAATGTATAGTATTTTTCCAACTAAATTTCTTTATTTGCTCTTTATATCAATAATTTCAATAATTATTACTTACTTAATTGTTTTTTCTTCTTCTTGTTATTGGAACAGCTACAAACACGAGAAGTAGCCCAAACAGAGGATTGAAGTCAAATTCCGATGTTTCTGATAAGAGATCATCAAACACATTAGTCACTCCCTTATTGATTACGAAACCAACACTGAGTTCAAATTCAGATTTGGGATCTAATCCATCTGGAATATTTTCTTTGCCTGATAATTCAATGGTCAGGGTAACCTCAGTATTGTTTACATTGGTGGCAGCATAAAGTACTGCAGAATAAGATACGATATCTCCTTCAAGTAGGACTGTATCACTGTCATCAATGGCCATGCTGAAATATAGAGACGGGTCATTTCCTGGAATAATACTGGCTAAACTCTCATCCTCAATTGAAGCCCTGATTGATATATCATGGAAGTCGACAGCATCAGAACCCAGTTCAAGTACCGTTACATTGATATTCATACTGTACCTAGTAAAGGTGCTGATCATAGGTTTGTTTGTCTCATTATCAAGACCATCATGTGAGACCGAAATTTCAAAACTGATCTTCGAATCCTTATCTGCATAACTCTGAATTGAGCGATCTACAAATTCAGTACCAAAAGTTGTTACATTGAATACCTCGCTATTTGGATTTACCTCACATTCGAGAGCAATTGCATCAAAACTTGATGTGGGATCTCTGTCTTTACTGATATTCTCTCTGAACAATAGCTCAACGTCTAATCTAGCATCTCTATTGGTTGTATCCCCAGAGAGGAAGATTTCAACGTCATAGGTTTTACTATCATTTTCCTCATATCTTGTCTCTGAATCAAAATAATATCCGTTGTAGTAGTTAATATCTGAACTCAAAAAAGACGATGAGAAGAGGGTAATGGTAAATGAGACATCGTGAATATCAATCACATCAGCACCCAATTCCTTTACCGTTAATTTTATCTTCAAGGAGTAAGAATGATTTACAGAAAATGTGGGTTTGCTAGTATCAGTATCATCATGTTCAATTGTGGCATTAACATAGATCAATGTTCCATTCGCAGTGGTGAAAGTACCACTTAGATCTGCTGTATCAGTTGCTCCCTGAGTTAATCCTAGATTTGATAATAACAAAATAAGGAATATGGTGAGCAATATTTTTTTTCTATTCATAGTTAACTATTAATTAAGTTCTTTCTCCTTTATTATTGGTTTCTTATTAACTATTAAAATTTGTTTGAATTTGATATGATATTTAACTAGGACAATGTGAAAAGCTAATAATTCACATACAGATCATAACTAATGAAACAATCACTAGAAAGTATGAAGAATTCAGTTCATTATAATGAGATTAAACAGCTCATAGCTGATCCGAAAAATCCTGTGATCTTATCATTCTCTGATTTGAATGGGAAAATTATCTCTACCCCTATTTGGATACATGAATCTGCAGATAAATTCTACTATTTCACAGGTAGAAAAGCAATGAAACACAGAACCATACTGGCAGGAAATACACAAGTATCTCTTCTAATTGTGAATAGTTCTCAATTTCCCCATGTAAAAGATTTGGGATATCTCAGTTTCACAGGAACAGCAAGTGTGAAAACAGCTACTGATATTACTGCTGCTGAGATACAGATAGAATTACTCCGTAAATACAGACAGGATGCAGATGATGAATACAAAAAATGGCTCGATGGATTGATTAATGATCTATACAAAAAACCCGAAGATGCGTGGTTGGTTGAAATCGTTCCAGATGCTCTTTTCACTTATAAATGAATAATTAATGAATAGTGATGATTATTTTGTTATCATAATATCGTAACTTCCATAGTATTTTTAACCAATTTTTGTCAGATATTGAATAAGGAGATATTTTTAATAGATCCTTAAAATAGGCTCGTAGTGTAGCGGCAATCATAGCGGGTTTTGATCCCGTTGACCTCGGTTCGAGTCCGGGCGAGCCTGTTTTTTCTTTTTAATTAATAATCAAAAGTATAAGGGGTTCACATAGGACATAAATGCATGGTTAGATTATCAAGGTTATGAGAAATAAGGTCATAATCATTACAGGTGGCACTTCTGGAATTGGTAAGGCAACTGCTATGGGACTGGCACAAATGAATTATCAACTGATTATTGTGGCCAGGAATGAAAAAAAGG
>DAOUUM010000209.1 GCA_030668165.1 Candidatus Heimdallarchaeota archaeon | reverse complement strand
GGTTTCAATTTTATAACCATTAAAGTCTATACTGTAATTAATGCCCGCGGTGTTTGTAGGAATATCCAGTGCATTAGAAATTAAGATCTCTTCATCAATATTTTGAGTTGAATATGTGAATAATCCATTATCTACCAGTGTTGAAATATCAGCTATTGCTATATTGACGTAATTATTCGGGTGATTGTTAATATAAAGTTGTCCGGGATATTCTAATAATTGAAAATATAATTCAACCTCAAAAGCATCTTTAATTATTTCTATTGCCTGGGAAACGATATCTTCATCAATTATTTCCAATGTATTTTCTGAATCTGCATAAATTACATAATTTTTATTTGATCTTTGAACAATCGATGAGAATTCATCAATCTCACCAATGAAACCTCCAATTAACATATTTGTGCCTAATATTATTGTAATCCCTACAGATAGAACTCCTACCGCTCTAAATGTTCTTCTTTTATTATAGAAGAAATACTTCAGTATCAGGCTGAATAACATTATATGTCTCTAATGCAGTTATATTATATATTTCATTATTAAATAATCAATTTAAATCAATAATTCCATTTTAATTTCCATTCAAATTCACACTCCATTGGAATCACAATTTAAAAACGATACTATTAATCACTTTCATTGGTATATTACATCTGTTCTGTTAGAACGTCAATAAACAAATAAGCCAATCTTTCCGATTTAAACAATGTGAGGATGAAACATTAAGAATCATACTGTATAAAATTAATCAAGTGAAATTTCGTAATAATATTAGTGTATTTCGACCCGAGTTTTTTTGCCTATTATACTATCAATAATTTCTTCATTTTCAATTATCGCATTGTCTAGTATAACAGAATGGGTAACTTTGGCATTTTTAATTATCGATTTGTTACCAATTGATACGTAGGGTCCAATAGTTGAATTTTCGATGGAGCAATTTTTACCAATGTATACGGGATTGTTTATTTTGACACCACCTTTAATGTCAGATTTTATAATGCTCATTCCATTATTCATTAACCATTTTGCTGCATCTAACAAATCTATCGGGTAACCAAAATCTTTTCTCCATCCATCAATTATAATACCATTAACGCTAAAATTTTTTGCTAATGTGTTCAAAGCATCTGTTAACTCAATTTCTCCCCTTTTTGAAGGTGAAGTTTGATCCAATATTTCAAATATCTTGGTCGATAAGACATAAAAACCGGTTATCACCTTATTTGACGGAGGATTTTTTGGTTTTTCAATTAAGGATTTAATTCTGTATTCACTATCTGGATGCAGGACTATCACACCATATCTGCCGGGATCTTCAACCTCTTCTATATGCAATGTCGCATCTGATTCCAAGCTTTTATGTTTTCGAATGATTTCATGAAAAGGTCCCTTGTACAGATTATCTCCAAGAACAACTACAAAATCATCGTCAACAAAATCTCTAGCTATAATCAAAGCGGCACCTAATCCAGAATTAGTATCCAGATCCTGTTCTTTATATTCAATAGAAATATCCCATTTAGAACCATCTCCAAAATAATTTATAATGTGATGTTTTGCATATCCCACAATGATCAAGATCTCCTTGATATGAAGATCCTCTTTCAATAACCTAACTGTCCATTCTATGATAGGTATTCCTGCGACAGGAAGCATGCATTTGGGAAAATCATCAGTTAATGGTCGCATTCTTGTTCCTTTGCCAGCAGCAAGGATTACACCCTTCACAATTGTAATTAATAATTTGATTACTTAAAGCCTAAGATATTTAATTGATTAAGCATTAAAAAATAAAGACAAAAATACCCAAATTAGTCAGTAATTCTATATTAACTGAAAATCAAGGTTGATTCAACAATCATAAAACGGATAATTTATCTTATTGATTCTAACTTTATTTAGTTAAGTGATCTCAGATTAATCATTTTTAGATTTAATATGGTAGTTAGAAAATAAAATATAAAAAGGAATAAAACGCAGGAAGATTGAGGAAGGAGATTCTTTCCCAAAAACAATGATCCTTGGATCAAATAGGCTCGTGGTGTAGCGGCAATCATTACCGGTTCTGGTCCGGTAGACCTCGGTTCGAGTCCGGGCGGGCCTGTTTTAATTTTCAAGCATTTTTATCCTATTCTGATATTTTTAATAATTTTGATTTTTGTCTCAAAGTCTCTAATCTGATCTCAACTGAGTAATCTAATTAATTGTTACTTAAAATTTATTTGTCAATAATTAGTGTAAATTTTTATTTATATTGAATTATGTTTATGATAATTTTTCTTCTTCTAAGCCTTCTTCCTGTAATTTCCTTCTTAAGATCTTTCCAACCATTGATTTTGGTAACTCATCTTTAAAGGTAACTACTCGTGGAACCTTGTATGGTGCTAAATATTCCTTACAATATTCCCGAACACTTTCTTCTGTGGCCTCTTGTCCTTCTTTCAGTACCACCCAGGATGCAACCATCTCTCCCTTTTTGGGATGTGTCATACCCGCAACTGCAGCCTCTAAAATGGCTGGGTGCTGGTACAGGATCTCTTCTACCTCTCTTGGCACTACATTGTAACCAGATACAATGATAATATCTTTCATACGATCGACGATGTAGGTGTATCCTGCTTCATCAATTCTGGCAATATCTCCGGTTTTGAACCATCCATCATCTTTCAATGCATTTTTGGTCTCATTTTCCATACCATAATATCCTTTGAAGATTTGTGGTCCCTTGAGACACAGTTCTCCAACCTCGCCTACTGGTAGAGTTTTACTGTAATCTCCCTGATCTACTACCTTGCAGAGTGTATCTGCAGCAGGTAATCCAATACTGCCCTCGACCAATTGGTCATCAGGAACTCCTATTGGGTTGATATGGGTCAGTGGTGCTGTCTCGGACAATCCATATCCCTCTACCAGATGTGCTCCAGTTACTTTGTGGAACTGTCTAGCAGTTTCAATGGGTAAGGGTGCTCCTCCAGAGATCACTGCTATTAATGAGGAGAAATCTGTAGAGGGTGCCTTAGGATGGCTTACAATTGCATTCATCATGGCAGGTACTCCTGGGAAGAAGGTGATCTGATATTTCTCAATCCATCCAAGGATATCCCCGAAGTCTGGTGGTGATGCCACATTTAATACCTGTGGAATACCAAGCTGAATTGCTAGGTTCATACAGGCAGTTAGTCCAAACACGTGGAACATTGGCAGTACTGTGAGCACACTTCCGGTCTTATCAGGTACCATATGAATTGATGCTCTTGCCTGTTGGGCATTGACGCTTACATTCTTATGGGTTAACATTGCTCCTTTTGATACACCAGTTGTACCACCGGTGTACTGCAGGATGGCAATATCGTTCTCATAATCCACTTCTACCTCACTAAAGGCATAATCATTGGTTATAAAATCACCGTAGTAATATGCATTTGGATGACTCTTAACCGGTGCATCAAATTTTGGTGATTTTGGATCAAATACTGATTTTTTAAGTAATTTACCCAGGAATCTGACAATTCCACCAAGGTAGGTCTGTATCTGGCCATACACTGCAAATTCAAGGTTTGTTTTACCCATCACACTATTTACTTTGTCTTGGAACATTGTCAGTGACACAATTCCTTTGGCACCAGAATCCTTGATCTGATGTGTGAGTTCATGTTCTGTGTAGAGTGGATTGGCCTGTACTACCACAGCTCCTATAGCCAGTGCAGCATAATGCCCTACCACGTAGTGTGGAGTGTTGGGTAATAAAAGAGCTATCTTATCACCTTTTACTATTCCCAAGTGCTGGAAATGAGCAGCCATTCTTTCAATGTCATTCATTACATCTCCATAAGACATTGTTTTGCCTTTTGGAAAAATTAACATAGGATCATTTGGCTCATTTTTAGCCCGTCTTTTCAGAAGATCATAGGGAGTAATATCCTCATATTTTATTGAGGTTTCTCTATTACCTTCTAATGACTTTAACCATGCGTCCCGTCCGGGAAGATTTTCATCCGTCATGTTTATCTATAACGGTGATATAGAATGTTAATATAAATGATTCCCCGCTGTGAGAGATTTATAGCTAGGTATACGATCTTGTATATTTTGCATACTCAGTTAATTAACTCCCCAGGATTGCTCCTGGGATCTTCATGCTTCACAGATACTGCCCTCATCATCTGGTCGATCGAAAGATCACCATCAGAGGGTCTTATGTATTCTCCACATGCGTTTAACGTCTCTGTCCAACTATCAGCGACGGATGGATTTATTCTGTACAACAATCCAAATATTTTCAGGTTCAAAGCTGCATTCTCATCTCTATTGATTATCAGTCCACAGTGATCACACCTGTATGTTCTATCAGATAGAGCTAGATCAATTTTCTTATTCCAGCATCCAGAACATAGTCTGGATGAGGGAAAGAATCTTGGTGCCACAATCAGTTGTGTACCATACCAGCTGGATTTGTATTCCAGCTGTCTTCTCAACTCACCCCAGCCAACATCAGCAATTGCCCTTGATAATTTGCGATTCTTCATCATTCCCTTTACATTCAGATCCTCAATCACTATGGTCTCATAGCTTCTCACCAGATATGTGGTTAATTTGTTAAGGGTATCATTTCTGATATATTTTATCCTTGCATGATGTTTGTTTATTTTATCTCTTGTTCTGTACCAGTTTTTGGAGAATTTATCTCTTCTACTCAGTTCTTTGTTCAGCCTTCTCAGTTTTTTCAGTGCCTTTTTTAGTGGTTTGGGATTATCAAAATGCTCTTTATCAGATGTTATTGCCAGATCAATCAATCCAAGATCAACACCCACACTTCCATTCTGATTCAAATCATTGGGATGCTTCTCCTCTGTGCAGGTGAGAGAAACAAACCATCTGTTTCCCTCACGGGAAACAGTGGCAGATGTAATAACTGTTGATGCTTGGAGATCAGGGACCTCCTTGATACGGATAGTTTTCAGACATGGTAGCTGGATACGGGGAGCGGTAAACAAAGAACCTTGGTTTTTGGCTCTTCTTGGTTTACCTTTCTGTAATATCCTGATTGTACTGGTTAGTCTGAAACTATCCTTTGATTTTCCTTTCTTCTTGAATTTTGGAAATCTGTGAGTTCCTTTGAAGAAATTCTGGAATGTCTGTTCCAGGTTTCGTGTCTCATTCTGTTGAATTGTCTTGGAATACTTCTTCATCCATGGCAATTGTGTATTCTTCAATCGTGTTAGCTCTTTATTCTGGTAGATCGCGGTGGTATAGCGATCATTGCCCGTATTATTGCGATAGCGTTCAATTCTATCACTCAAAGACCAGTTCCATGAATACCTGGCTATACCTGCACACTCGACGAACTGCGATACCTGCTTTTGGGTAGGATCCAGCTCAATCTTGTATGCACAATTGATCACATTATATAATTGTTATTCACAGATATAAATTGTGCAGGAGATGATTAAAAATGAAGATCCAGAATTCAGAATCTGAAATCAAGTATTACCTGATTTCTATTATCTTCTCTTCTTTCCATCTATCATGAAGAATTTAATCCAAATAGAAGTTACATTCATGTGACAGTGGAGGATGATGGAGTTGGAATCAATCAAGAGAAGCTATCAATAATATTTGAGGTTTTTTACACCACCAAACGTGAGTATGGAACCGGGCTTGGTTTTACTAGCACTTTACATAGAGTACAAGAGCATGAAGGGTTGATTTTTAAGGATAGTGAGCTAGGGAAGGGTACAAAATTTGAATTTTATTTACCTCTTTACATAAAAT
>DAOUUM010000041.1 GCA_030668165.1 Candidatus Heimdallarchaeota archaeon | reverse complement strand
ATTATTAATTACCTGCTCCATAATCATTCTACTACCCATTATATGTTGTATGGGGAGATCAATATCAATATCTATAGTCCTCTCCTTGATAATTTCCTTATTTGCTCCGATTGCTTTCTTGATGTATCTCTCTAGATTAATACTAACTGGTCTGATATCCCTCAAACTTACTTCACTATGGATTAACAGATCTTGTATCATTTTATCCATTTTTTCTGCGGCTTTATTTATTCGATCAGCCATCTCCATTCCAGTATCATCTAAAACATCATGATACTCTTCGAGAAATGTCAAAGAGAACCCTTGCATAGCACGCAGAGGTGCCCTCAAATCATGCGTAACAGAAGCTGTGAATTCAGTTAGCTCTTGATTTTTAATTTGCAATTCCATGGTTCGATCATTGACGATTTGATCCAGATCAATCAAAGTTTGGTTTAACTCTGATCTTGTTCTTATGGCTCTGATGCCAAATGATAGATTTTCAGCAATTCCTTCTACTAAGGTTAATTCTTCTTTTTTAAAGCTATCCTTTCCTTTCGAATAAATATTGAGTGTCATTATTTCCTTCTCATCAATGATCATTGGAATTGACGCTGAGGCGGTGTACCCTCTTTTTTGTGCCATATCCTTCCATGGTTTATAATGAGGATCTGTTTCATAATCTAATACAATTTGAGTTTTTCTTGATTTTATTGCCATTCCTGTTGGTCCCATGCCTAGTTCTGAATCATCCCACCTGATTTTTATGTTTTTGAGATAATCCTCCTCCTCTCCCTCATTGACAACTGGAATAACGCTTTTTTCATCATTGTTAAGAGCAGAACCAATCCAAACCATGTAATATTTAGTTGTATTAACAATTATATTACATATTTGTTGCATTAAAGCACGTTCCTCCTTTTCATAAAGAACTGAAGTAAGACATTTTCGATAACTTTCTAATATTCTATGGTTTCTTTTGGATTCAGTGATATCACGCCATGCGGATATGGTGGAAATTATTTTTTCATTTTCATCCAATATTGGTGTAACGTTTAAGCTGACATCTATTGTCCCTCCATCTTTCTTTTTCAAAATCAGTTCTTCATTGCTTATATATCCATCCTTCTGGAATTTTTGAAATACCTCTTTTGCCCGGTCCACTGACTTGTATATATTAAATACAGGCTTTCCAACAATCTCATCAATGGCATATCCTAAATTTGTAGCGAGTGTTTGGTTACATTTAATCACATTAGCTGTATTAGCATCCATTGATCCATACATGTCCGGAGAGTTATTGTAGAGATCCTGATATAATTCCTGACTTTCTTTTAATTGCTGTTCTAGTTTTTTCGGTTGATCAATATCGAAAAATACTGTAAAGATATAATTTTCATCATCAATTTTGATTGGTTTTGAATTCACCAGTATCCATAATGGCTGTTTCATTTTTGTACATGCTAGTATTTCATAATTGCTTATCTGTCCATCTTCTCTAAGCTTATTGACAAAATCTTGTCTATCTTCCGGATTATGATAGAAGGATGCCATGTTAAATTTAAATGCCTCATCAATGGAAAAACCAAGTATTTTGGTTGCAGCTTCATTGATCTCAACTATTTTCCCATCCACAGTGGCCATTAGGACACCTGCATTTGATGATTCGAACAGATATTGATATCTGATTTGATCTTGAAGCGATTTTTCCTCAGCTGTTTTTTGCTTTGTTACATCCATAATTATCGATAGGATCAACTTTTCATCATCAATTTCTATAGTTCTTAGATTTGCGTTCACCCATAAAATCTCGTTATCTTTTGTTCTAAACTCAGTTTCATAACCACTTACTTCGCCTTCCTCTGAGATAATTTTTAATAACACCTCTCTATCAGAAGGATTTTTATATAAATCATCCAAATTTAATTCCATCAATTCCTCTTTAGAATAACCAAGCATTTTAACGGCTGTTTCATTGACGTCTAATATTTTACCCTCACTATTTTTGATTGATACTATCGCATTAAACGATTCAAATAGATGTTTATATCTTAATTCACTTTTACTCGCCTCTTCCTCAGCCTTTTTTTGTTTTGTTATATCAAATTGAGAGGTCCAAAATCTGGTGATACATTCATCCTCGATGACAAACCGAGTGGAGGTAAGAAAGTATTTTTCCTCACCTAACCTAGTATGAGATTTAACTATTTTCTGATCAATTAAATACCCCTCATTCAGTAAATCTATGAATTTATCATGATTTACTCCTCCCCTGTCATAGGAACCCTCCATCCAGAAATCAGTCAGTTTAGCACCCAGCATTGCCTCTCTATTTTCATAACCAAACATCTCAACTGCAATATTACTAATATCCTTTACATATGCTTCTTCAAAGATTCCATCAACCTGGTCTTCGATGGATTGATTAATTGATACTGGATTTTTTAGTTCCATCCACGAGATTAGGGCAATATTTGTTGAGAAAAATGATTGGTATTGTTCAAGGGCTTGCTTGTTTTTTTCTTTTAACACATCCAGCTCTTCTCTCAGCGATTGATTTTCTTCTCTTAAGTTCTTATTCTCTTGATTAATCTCAGAATTCAAATATGCCCAATCCTAATATCATATAATTGATAATAGTCAAAGAGATAAGTATTTTTAATTAAATATGGGATTTTGTTATGCAGTGTGAAAAAAAATTATATTACATAAAATAATTAACTTGTTGATATGTCGTCTCCAAGAATCAAATTTGTCAAAAATAGGAAAATATGGGCCTTATACACCATTTTAATAATCATAGTTATTGTTATTTCTACTTTTTTTGTTTCAGATCAATATATCAGTAGTCAAATTGCTAAGGAAGAGACGATATTAAATGGAATATTGGTTGGATATAGTAATGATATCTCTCATATGATTGGGCACAGTGCGATGCAACTGACCTCACTAAAAGAATTCATTTTGCATAATCATACCACAAGTTATCTGGAGGCTAATTTCACAAATTATGCCAAAGCATTGTATCTTTCTTTATCTGGAATAAGAAATTATATAATTGCTCCCAATGGCGTAAATAAATATGTGTATCCCCTGGAGGGGAATGAGGCGGCAGTGGGGCATGTAATTATCAATGATAGCCGACCCGAGGTAAGAGATGATATTACCAGAGCCCTCCAAACACAGAATATAATTATTTCACTACCATATGAGTTGAGACAGGGGGGTCTGGGTTTGGTTTTCCGACAGGCAATCTTCATTGATAATGAATTTTGGGGAATAGTTTCCATGGTTATTGATTTACCAATAATTTTTGATCTGGTCAATCTTGTGACAGAATATGATGAATATTTATTTGCGTTGAAAGACTATCAGGGTAATGTATTTTTTGGAGATCCAGATATTTTCGATGATGATTCAGTTGAGATGAAAATAGAACTTCCAGAGTTTTATTGGAGTATTGGTGGTCTACCAAAGACTAGCTGGTTTGATCTAATTCTGACAGATTCACTGTTTACATTGATTCTGATAATAATCTCAGGATTGTCTATTGGAATACTCGTATATCTTTTGACTGGTAGGATTTACATTATGAAATTGCAAAGTTCAGTTTATTTAGAGAAGTTCATTTTGAGTGAGGATAAACTCAGAAATTTTATCGAACATGCGTCTGATGCCATAGCTTTTTCTGAATTTAGTGGCAAATATATTATGGCTAATAAAAAAGCAATTGAGATGATTGGATATTCAGAAGAGGAATTATTTAATATGAGGCCATTCGATCTAATCCCTGTGAGTAATAAAAGTGATTTAAAAGCCATAAGAGAAGGATTACTCAAGGATTCTAATTTATTGTATGAGACTAAAATTACCAGAAAGGATGGTACCATTTTAACTGTAGAACTGAGTTTGAATTTATCAAGGGATAATCTTGTTCAGTTGATAATAAGAGATATATCAGAACAGAAAGAACAATTATCAAATCTGGAAAGATTAGTTGATGAACGTACTGCTGAACTGGTTCTGGCAAATAAAGATCTGGAGGATTTTGCCTCATCCGCATCACACGATCTGCGAGCACCGCTCAGGGCATTGATTGGAATTTCTGATATATTAAGTGATGAATATCCTGATAAATTAGATGACACCGGAAAAGATTACCTCTCCAGAATGAATATTGCAGCAATAAAGATGGACAAGATAATAATTGATCTTCTGAGCTACAGTAAACTTAGTCAGGAAGAAATTAGTCTGACTCCGGTCAATATCGAAAATATTGTTGATGAGGTACTATCAAATTATCAAGATCAAATAACTGAAAATAAGGCCATAATTGAGGTAACCAGGCCACTAGACCGTGTTTTGGGAACCTACCCAATTCTTAATCAGGTAATTGATAATCTGATAAGTAATGCATTTAAGTATTCAATTCCTGAGAGAATAATGGAGATTAGGATATGGAGTGAGAGAATAAATGGTAATATTCGATTATGCATCCAAGATAATGGTATTGGGATTGATGATGCTGATATGGAAAATATTTTTGAACCTTTTAAAAGACTTCACTCAGATGAATTTATCGGGGGGACAGGAATTGGATTGGCAATTGTGCAGAGAGGGATAATCAAACTAGGTGGCAAAGTGGGAGTAGAGTCAAGTATCGGTGAATTCAGCCGATTCTGGATAGAATTGAAAGAGGGATCTTAATTATCAATTTAATGCACAAAATTATAATTAAATCAATATTCACCGTGATAACAATATATCGTAATATCAAAGGCTGATATTTCCAGAATTATAGAATTCTATAACTTAAATGGTTTCTTATTAATTATTAATCCATTGAACACGGGTAAAGCTAAAATATTAGGATAGAATATATGTTTAAAATATCCCCATTTGATTACAATGATTGCAAATTTAAAAATTCTTGTTATTGATGATAATCCTAATGATAGGCTACTGGTGAGAAAAGAGATAGAAAACAATTTTCCTGAACCGATTATAACAGAAATAAATAACCTGGATAAATTCCAAGAGCTAATTCAAGTGCAAAATTTTGATATTGTAATCACTGATTATCAGCTCCAGTGGAGCACAGGAACCTACATACTTGACCAGATAAAATCCCGGTATCCTGATTGTCCAGTTATTATGTACACAGCCACAGGTAGTGAGGAAGTTGCTGTTGAGGCGATGAAAAAGGGGCTTGATGATTATATTCTGAAATCGGTAAAACATATAAAAAGGCTCTCTCCATCAATGATCAGTGCAATAGATAAGCGACATAACGAAGTAGAATTAAGAGAAACACAGAGAAATCTAAGAACAAGTGAGGAGAAGTATCGATCTATTGTGACCTCAGTGGTTGATGGTATAATAACAATTAACCGAGATGGTCTCATTAGAGATATCAACAAGGCAGCATTACAAATTTTTGGATATGAGCCATGGGAAATAATCAATGAGGATCTGGAGAAAATAATGCCAAAACCATATTTTAGTCTTCATCAACATGGTATAAATGAATACCAGCAAAAAGGACAAAAAAAGATGATTGGTAATACTGTTGAGGTACAAGCAGTAAATAAGAAGGGTATCGAATTTCCAATTGAGTTAACAGTTTCCGAGGTATTTATAGGGGATAAGATTCATTTTACTGCTATAATCAAGGACATATCAGAGAAGAAAAGAATAGAAAATGAGATTTTGAAACTACATCATGCCATCGAACAAAGTATGAATATGGTAATTATAACAGATGTCAAAGATAATATAGAATATGTTAATTCAGAATTCCTCAATGTGACAGGTTATTCAACAGAGGAGCTAATTGGGGAAAATATTAAAATTATTAGGTCCGACCTGATGAGTGAAGAAAATTATGGAATAATATGGGCCATTATATCCAGTGGCGAGAAATGGGTTGGTAAGTTTAAAAATAGGAAGAAGAACGGAGATTATTACTGGGTATCTTCTACGATCACACCAGTGATTGATTCTGATGGACAAATAATCAACTATTTAGCAATTCAGAAAGATATAACTGAAGATCTGAAAAGAGATGAACTTATGCGTCAATCTCAGAAAATGGAAACAATTGGTAGATTGGTCGGTGGGATTACTCATGATTTTAAAAATATCATGTCTGTAATTTCAATGAGTGCCGACTACTTGTTGATGGAACTACCGGATGATGAAATAATAAAATCCGAGGTACTGGAGATCCAAGAAAGTATAAAACTCGCCAATTCGATCACTCAACAACTCTTAACATTTAGTAAGGATCAGCAAAAAGATTTTGTAATATTCAATTCCCATGAAGTATTGTCCAAACTTCAAACTTGGCTTAATAGGTTGATAGGGGGTAAAATAAAATTATCCTACATAGTTAATAACAAAGATCTAAATATTTATGCCAATCCTTCCATGCTCGAGCAGATAATGATAAATCTGATAACCAATTCAAAGGATGCCATATCAGAACAAGGAGAGATCAGAGTAGTTCTTGATAAAGTAAATATAACTAATAGTGAGTTTTTATGTGCTGAATGTCAAACTAAAATGGGTCACAAATTTACTGAATTATATTTAAACCAAAAAATTGAAAATGGTGAGTACTTGAACCTGCATGTAAAGGATAATGGTATGGGAATGGATGAGGAAACTATGAAAAAGATGTTTGAACCATTCTTTACTACCAAAAAACCTGGTAAGGGCACCGGACTTGGATTATCGACTGTATATGGTATAGTAAACGATTTTTCAGGACATATTGGTGTTGCAAGCAAGGTTAATGAGGGTACTACATTTCATATTCTAATTCCAATAGTTAAATAAAAACAGAACTTAGAACAAGCTAAAATATGAGTACAATGAATATTCAATTTCCTTTTTATTTATCGAACAGGTTTCTTTTCTAGATTGAGTATCAGATATTTGAATGGTACCTCAACGTTAAGTCCTACTAGTGCACTGGTCTCCACATAGGGTACTTCATGATGAGACCATTCACTTAGAGTTTTTGCATACTCCATTCCTTGCATAGCCGTAACCAATTCTGAGCCAGGTTCTCCCCTTAAATCAATCTTATTACCCACCAAAATAATTGGAACATCTCTTACATCATAATTCTGATTTGCAGAAAATTCAGTTATCCATCCAGGCAATCCATTAAATGTTTCTGGTAGATTTACATCAAATACAAGTAGCATTCCAGAAGTATTGTCATAATATGTCTCTCTTATCTCCTTGAATTTTGGTTGTCCTGCAAGATCCCAGATCTGTAATACATAATTCCTTTCATTCACTACTTCATTCTTAACAGCAAAATCTGCTCCAAGTGTCATGATATAATTGGAATCGAAATTCTCTCCGAAATAACGGCGTCTCAAGGTGGATTTTCCTACCGCACCATCACCAATTATAATTATTTTGAATATTTTAGTTCTCTCTGCCATTTTGATCAATACCAATCTGAATTTATTTATTTTATATAATTAAATGATTTATCCTTATCTGTTTTTGTTACCAAATTTGTTAATTTTAAGACCTATAACCGATAAAGATTCCAATTGCTTTAAAGGTGATTCGGCTTAGTTTTAGCTAGTGTCCGGTGCAAAATACAACCGAAATATATTGTTTATTGATGATCAGATAAAAATGACAAGACTCTTCCAAGGCATATTCGGCAAAAATTTTAATGTGTTTATTGCCAATAATTCTGATGAGGCACTTGAATTATTAAAAAATGAAACTTACTCAGTTGTTATCTCAGATTATAATCTGGGAGAAACTGAGATGAATGGTCTTGATATATTGAAGTTAGTTATGGATAAATACAACGCCACAAGAAGGATGTTGGTCAGTGGGGAATTGGATACTGAGCTTGTAATTTCTTCAATTAATACTGCAAAAATACATTATGCAATGATGAAACCATGGGATAAAGACGCACTAATGAATGAAATAGAGGCTCAAATATCAGAATACAATCTGCAGCTTACATTCCAAGATGATTATAAAAAACTGAGAACCAAAGTGAACAATCCTCCAGAGATAATTAACAAGCACACTGACAGGGTACTGAATTTATTTCTCAATTTATCAGAAACTGATAAAATTCAGGATTTTGCCAATCAGTGGGTAAATGCCATAGAGGGGATGAAGAGCCTCGCAATACTCAATTCTGAATTATATCTTGATAGTAGAGAAAAGGAACTATTTGAATCAGTCATGGATTATCTATCAGATATCGAGGTCATGGCAAATCAGTTTGATCAGAAGATCCTCCTTATCTGGGTACTCTCCATCAGATCCTACATTCATGTGATCGAGGGTAACATTATCGAGGCTAAGCAGAATTTTCAGGGTATAGAGACGATCTGGAAATATTACAATATCGATTATATAGATCCTGTTTTGGTGGAGGCAATAAAAGATTTCCCCCAGAAAGATTTTGCTGGTGGGGTAACCTCAGCAAGAATGCCTCTGATAGAGATTCAATTGAGAAAATTGTTCAAAATTAAAATTACCAACATAGTTAATGTCTCTGAATCTTTGATGTCCTACTATCATGATACAAAATCTGCAATCATGTTCTTTCTGATTATCAGGGATCAGATGCCAATATTTGAGAAGAAGACAAAAGACATGGATCTCAATGTTAGTTTAATATCCGGATTTATAGTTGCTCTGGGTCAATTCATTCAAGAAGTTTTGAAGGGAAGTGGTGATATCGATACCATCAGTCACGAGAAGGGGGTTATACTATTCCATAAATCAGAGAATAATGTATATGTGGTATTTGCAACAGCAAATGATGTACGATACAGAGTTGGTCTAAGACAGATTGCAACCGAAGCTGAGGAATTACTCAGTCATATCCCAGCAAGTTGCATGGCCAATGAGGATGAGATTGAAAAATTAAATGAAATCACAAATTGGGTATTTGGTGATTTTTAACGTAAATAAATTATTCAGTAAAAATATGTGATTTCACATGTTAATTTTGTTAGTACAAATATTTTGCAAAAGTAAAGCACTAGTTAATGATATCTCAACTATATTTTTAACCCAATTAGAGAATGCATTTCGATAGGGGATAATATGAACGACGCTACAGGTAATAAAATTGATAAGGTTGTTATGACAAAAGTTATCATAGTAGGAGACTCATACGTAGGCAAAACTACAATTAGAAAAAGATTCATGGGTGAAGGTTTCACAAAGTCACATCTTGCCACCCTTGGTGCAGATTTTTCCGAGAAAAAAGTGATACTCAAATCACCTATGGGAGATTCAGTTGAGCTTCGTCTTCAGATATGGGATATCGCAGGTCAGGTTACCTTTGCCTTGATGAGAAAGAGATTCTTAACCGGAGCAAAAATTGTGATCTTTGTCTATGATAGGACAAACAAGGATTCATTTGATAACATTGATACATGGATGAGAGAGGTTGCGGACGCAAATGATACCAATATAATGCCTCTCATCGTGGTGGGAAACAAATCGGATCTTACCGACAATATAGTGGTTGATACGAAAAACGTTCATCGATATATTCAAGAATTGAAGGAAAGGAAATGGTCAGTTTCATCGTTTATTCATAGGGTTAATACCAGTGCATTAACTGGAGAAAATATTGAAAACCTGTTTGAATTCGCTTCCAAGAGTTATCTAATGATTTTAGATAAAGACAAGACTTGGTTGGATGCTGAGATGACCTCAACAGAAAGTATGAATATTAAAGGTTGACTTTTTCGGTGCATTCCTTCCCTATTATACAATAATAACTCATCCTAGGCATAAGCCGGAAATCGAGTATTAGCAACGAAATCTCTCATATTAATAAAATTGATCGGATAAAATATTTAAAATTGGTTTACTTTAATAAGCAATAGTGTTTTGATATAAGTGTAATGAGATATACGAATGCTGCAATTAGAACAATAATATTCTCCAGTCTAGTCATAATATTAGTCGCATCTCCTGTATCAGGGTGTGCCGAGATGTATACCTGGACCTTAACTTCCAGAACAAATTTTGATACAAATATGAAGGTAGTTATGGCTGGTGATAATATATATGCAACCAATGGAGAGGAGATGATGCAGTATAATAATGATGAATGGAATAAAATAGATACTGACATCCATCCAGATTTGAGAAGGTATTTTTCAATCACTTATGATGAGACAAATGAACAAATTATGCTATTTGGAGGAACGGATGATGATTCAGGTAGTATTTTCAATGATCTTTGGTCCTTTGATACAGGTAACAAAAAATGGTCTGAATTAACTGGATACAATGAACCTCTGGGTGTTCAGGATGGTTATATTGTTGATTTGCCGGATATGAATAAATTTGTTTTGTTCTCCGGTACAAATGGTCTTGGTGCACAGAATTATTTCGAATTATTTGATTATTCCACCTCTACCTGGGAACATATCTCACCTGATTCATATATTCCAACACCTAGATGGGGGCATTCGATTGTATATATTGAGAGCACGGGATTATTGTATATTATCGGTGGATGCTCCTGGGGAGTATCAGATTGGGAGTACAGAAATGATGTTCATGCGTATAATTTCACTTCAAACGAATGGACCATGCTCATTGATAATGGAGATGCTGAGATCCAACCGCGTGCAAGATTTGCGACTGAGTATGATCCCATACATAATGCGATACTGGTTCAGGGAGGAATGTCGGATAATGGTACTTATGGAGATACCTGGTCATACGATATTTCGAACAATGAGTGGAATGAATTGCAGCTCGAGGATGAGGTGGTTGCCACAGGACATAGTATCGTTCTAAAAGATAACATATTCCATCTTGTATATTCAAGGCATTATATTCTCGATGATCTGTCACTGGATGCATTATATACAAGAAATGACAACAGAGCAGATCAGTTATCAGATTATGACCGCGAGGAGTGTTTGAAATCTAATTACTTTTCTGATTTGATTAATTTTGGGGATTTCGACTCCATAGGCACAATAATTTCAATTATTGCTGTACCGATCGTCTTTGTGATTAGTGTGCTAATTAAATTTATCAAGCGGATTAAGGCAAAAGAGAGACCAACATATGAATATGAAGATAATGGTTTTGATAAATTTTAATTAATCGACACAAATCTGCTTATTAGCCAATATTACTGAACTCAGTATAAATATCCTGTTGACCTATCCAGAGCCAATCAGATTCTCATTAACTAATTCCTCAACAATACGCACTATTTCTTTATAAGGTCCACCACGACTTAAAAGATCAATAATTATTAATCCAGGGATGATAGCCAATAATAACAGGAAAACTGCCGTTATTGACGCTTTAGTTGAGCCTGAATGAGCACGGACTACCTCAATTATAGTGGTTTGCTTTTTTTTATTATGAACAATTCTTATTCTTGAACCTTTGAAAGTGTCACTAGATATTAATATCGCCTCACCTTGCCCTAAAGGTATATTTATATTTTTTATACCAAAGGGATGGGAAAATTTGGGTTGGATCATTGAATATAGGTCATGAACAGTGAAATTGGGATTATATGGAATGTCTATCCTTACCATTGATTGTGAATATTGGATTACAATTTAAACATTTTCCAGATATGATAATCCTAGGGGCTCTCGTTAGTGCGAATTAATATATTATTTGCATAGCAAAATATTTGTTTATGTAAACTCACAATCAAAATATTTCAAGCAGGAAAAATAAGAACAAGTAATGCCAGATATCCCATTGATATTATGATTCTGATAAGGGTCGCAACACCTTGAGTCTTGATAAATTCTCCCCAGCCAATTTTCACTCCAGTCTTTCTTTTCAGCAGTGCAATTCCTATAACGGCACTGGGTGCACCAATTGGGGTCAAACCTCCACCAAATGAAGCTCCAAAGATGGTTGCCCATGCGATAACCATAGGTGAATATGCTGCATTGGCATTGGCAACTGTGAAAAGAATTGGTGCGAATGCGGCAGCAACCACAATATTATCTACAATTGCAGAAATTACAGAGACAAACCACAGTATGATAATTGATGCCATTAATCCATTATCTGGTAATATATCAACCAGAAAATTGGCAGTCAGCTCCAGAATTCCAACTGCATCCATTGCAGCCACAATCACAAATAAACCCAAGAAGAAACTTATCAGTCCCCAATCTACCTTGGACATGGAATCCTCAATATTGCGTGAATTGGCAATAACCGCAACCATACCTGCAGTCACAGCAATGATGGTCAGGGATAATCCGATCTGTTCAGAGAAAATAAAGCCAATTATGGCCAGAGAGAGGATAATAGCGGAGAGGTAAAAATGCTGCTTATTCTTGACTGTGGCCCATTCATCAAACTCATTTACTCTTCTTTCCAGTTCTTTTGCACTGATCTTCAGTTTGAAATCTTTTTTGTAGATTCTCTCAAATACCATGAAATTGACTACCATCGTAACTATACCCCAGGGTGCACCAACTGCAAAAAATTCCATGAAACCGATATCAAATGCCTGTGAGACAATAATATTGGGAATACTGGCCACTAGGGTCATGATCCCACCCACTGTGGTCATTGATAGTTCGATTATGATATAGGGCTTGGGATTAAATTCCAATCTCTCACATGCGATGAGGGTTAAAGAACCCACAATCATCATGGCCGATATATTACCAACCAGCATGGATAGTATGACTGATAATCCTCCAAAATATCTGACAAGTTTTATTGGATCTCCCTTTGATAATTTAAGAATCTTAATGGCAATGTAATGGAATATTCCGGATTCTGATGTTACATCCACCAGCATAAGGAATCCAAAAATCAGGGCTATTACCTCAAGATCTCTGAAGTGGATCAGATCTTCCTCATTCAATAATATTCCAGTACGGGGATCCTCCATCTTGAAAAGTAACATAAAAATAGTTATGGCAATACCACCAAACACAGCTGCTGTTGTCTTGGATACTCGATTATGAATTATGCCGATATATGTGAAAACAAATACAATTAATATCACAACGATATTTAAAATATTAACGTCCATATGATATCATTTCCACACTCTTCATTTTGATCATTTGTCCCAAACAATCAAAACTGGGTATCCTTCTGTCAGAGCAATTCTTGCCAGGGTTTCT
>DAOUUM010000334.1 GCA_030668165.1 Candidatus Heimdallarchaeota archaeon | reverse complement strand
TGTTGCTGTCCACCTGATAGCTCTCCTGGAAAATGACCCATACGGTCTCCAAGTCCAACTTCCTGCAGCATCATAGCAGATCTCTCAAGGGCCTCACGAGGTGAGTACTCCTGGAGTAGTAGTGGGAGTGAGACGTTCTCGATGGCAGGTTGACTATCAAAGAGATTGAATAGCTGAAATATGAATCCCATGTTGTCCAATCTGAAATCAGTCATCTCCTTTTCAGAGATCTCTCCGATGAGACGTCCACCAACTTCGATGTTACCTGATGAGTACTTGTCGAGCCCACCAATCACATTCAGAAGTGTTGTTTTACCGCATCCTGAGGTTCCCATGATGGCAACCATCTGGCCGGAGGGTATCTCAAAATTGATCCCCTTGAGGACATGTACCTCATTTTTCTTTCCCTCGTTATAACGCTTATCGAGGTTCTCCACCCTTATTATGGGGGTGTTTAATTGATCTTTTAATTTAATTTTTGTAACTGTTCTTGACATAATTAATTCCTCCTAACCTGTATACCTCAGCGCCTGTGAGGGAGGTATTCTTGATGCTCGCACTCCTGGTAGAATTGCTGAGAATAAGGCAACACCAAGTATTATTGCTGTGTATATTCCCAGCACATCGTATGGTACCTCCATTTTGACCTCAAACAAACTTCTGGCAAACATATAGGACATCAATAGTCCATTTATGATTCCGGTTATTAATCCAAAGAGACCCAGGAAGAACATCTCAATGATGATAGAGTAAACCACCTTTGAACGTGAAAAGCCTATGGCTCTCATCATTCCTATCTCTCTCATTCTCTCTGATACTGATCGCATAGCAATTATTGTCATACCAGCAGCACCAATCACCAAGCCAATGGATGCAAAAGTTGCAAGGAAGTCCCAGAATGCGGCTTCATTTTCCCAGAGGGCAGCCATCTCACCATGGATTAATCTGGTGGTGGCACCTACAAGTACTCCCATTCTTGATGAAAGTGAACTGGGATCATCCAGATCATTCAATGTTGTTTGAATATCCAGAGCAAGAGCCTGATTCAGATCATCATCAAAGAAACCATTTACTGTCTTGACAAGGAATAGGTTAGGTGCCTGGACATAATCAAACACAGGTAACCTCTCGGCAATTTCTGGTGTGACCATCAGTGAATACCCAAAAGCAGTTACTGGGCCAAGAAAATCATTAGACATGGAAACTCTCTTGATTGCAATTGTTTCAGGATTACCCTCAGTATCAACACCCTGCATGAATACATCAGAACCTGGAGCAGCGAAGAAATCACCCAGTGCGGTGTACTCGGTGAATGTTTCAACCTTTTCCTCTCCAGTTTCAACGCTGGTGTAGTTAGATTTCAATTCGTATGATTTTCCATCAAAGAAATCCACCATGATATCCTTGGATAGATCCATGAGTTCCTCCTCAGATATACCGACCTTTTTTTCGTAGATATTCTCATCAACCTGTTCAACAGTGATTACATAGGAGTTATCTCCCCAATCACCATCAGGATTAATAATTTCCTCTCTGAGTTCTATCACCTGACGGAAGCGCAGATCTGCATTCATATCAAAATCTGCATTATCAGGATTGGGATTCTCATAGAAAATAGGCATCCACGCAGCTCTGAATGAATAAACCTGGGTTACTCCATCAATACTCTGAATTTCCTGAGTAATATTTGCTGAGGGTACTGCTGAATTGACAACGATCTCATTTCCCTGAGCTCTCCATTCATACTGATCGATGAGAGAAGTTGTCATGGTAGTCGAGATTGTTGATACAAATACATTGATGATTAGTATGATTGTAAAAATGGTAAAAAGGAGTGTAGCTCTTCCCTTTTTCTTCATCAATTGTCTGGTTGTGACCTGAGAGACACCTCTGAGTGGCACAAAGATGAAGAAGAATTTATTGATCCATTTCATTATAGATTCAAAATTTACAATTACAAGCATGGCAGAACCCAGTATCATGTATACCAACATGATGATAAACAGGTTATCTCCATTGCCCTCCTCAACCTGAGCAAGACCCCAGAACATATCAAAATAGGCCAATCCAAGAAATGCGATGGCACTGATGTTTAGTCCTACTCGTCTGTGTATCTGAGTTATTATCAAACCGATTCCAGATAATGATAATCCAAAGGATAGCAGGATGGGGAGGTGGTTCTCAATATTTTTCCATATTTCGACATCCCAGAATTCACCAACCAACTGTGCACTGAGAAAACCAAATACTATGAGTGATATACCCAGTAGCAGGGATAACACCCTTTTCTTACCAGCTTTAACTCCATTGGATTTGATTCCTCGCAATTCCTCAGTGATTGAATTTCCCGATGCATGCCATGCAGGTAGTGCTGCAGTTAATATTGAAAGTAACACACCAAGTGCAAAGGCACCCATGATCACTCCAGAACTCAAAGAAGCCTTGGCATTATCTGCACCGGGCATATCGAATATTGAATTGATTATACCCTGCATCCAATCACCATAGGGTAGACCCAAAAGGATACCACCTATGGATCCTAATATGCCAACCATTGCTGATTCAACAAGAAAAATCCTGAAAATAGTTCCCCTGGATGATCCCATTGCTCTGAGCACTGCTGTCTGATAAGCTCGATCATCAAGATTCATTGCTTGAACATTTATAATCAATAGTAAGGCTGTCAGATTAAGCATGAATACAAATAGATTGAGTACACCAATTATACCAGCGATGTTATCCTTGATACTCTCTGCTGCATTGTTCCTCTCGGAATGTAATAGTGAATTGGGGCGATCGCTGTACAATTCATCAAGTGCTTTGATCACATCTTCCACAGCTTCCTTACCAGGGTAGGTTCTCTCATCAATATCAAGATCGTTGATATCTCGGGATAATACTCCACCCTGATCAAGGGTTTTTAGGTTGATCCTGACCATATTTACGTAATCCTGCATCTGTGGAACCATTCTCTGCTGCAATTGAGATAGATTAATTACAACCCTCGAACTGGCACGAAATACATATTCTCGTCCCTTTCCAAGTTGTGCATCATAGATATCCATTACTGTGGCCTGTAGAGGTACTGGCTCTCCCAGACCATTATCAACAGTGGTCTGAAATGTGTCACCAATCTGTAGATCCAAACTAATTGACAGTTCCTCATTGATTATTACCTGTGGATTCTCCACATCTTCATTCAAAACAGTGGCAATATCAATTTTGGTCCCATTGAGATCATAATAATCTCCAAATCTCGAGTCATCCTCAATCGCATAGATACTTGTTTGTGGATCAATTTTACCCTCACTATAGATGACATTTCCACCAGTCTCAATAGAGGTTGTAAAACCGTTGATTTGGTCCAGACGAACATCATCTGAGGCATCGATACGATCTGTGAGATTGGCAGGAAAGTAGATACTTGCTGGTTCTTCATAACTCAAGTCAGTATCTGCATTAAGTTCCCACCAGGCATTTGAAAAAGCACCATAAATCCCATTTGTGGCTGCTCCAACACCCACAAGTAGAACTACGGCAAGTGTGACTGAGAAAATAGTCAACATGTTTTTCTGCTTTCTTCGAAAGATAGATTTTAATGCATATTTTGTACTAAAAAACATTATGAGTAGCTCCTATGTTTTTATGAATATGCTGGTTAATGCTACCAGAAGATTTGATTGTTCTGATAGGAGAAATGTTACCCCTAACAAGGTAACGCATAAGATATTTCATGAACTTTATTTGTTTCTCATCATATATATACTTATTTTTTATCCCCGAACTATTCTTGTATAAATTTCTTAATTTGTTCCCAATCATGGGGTAACAAATTAGTATATATATTCTTGGGATAATTATATTGAATTATGACTAGTTGATGGCTTTACCTATATAAAACTTGAAATGAAATTTGAATCTTTTCTAGCCTTAATGAAATAAACTCTCATTTTCTT
>DAOUUM010000052.1 GCA_030668165.1 Candidatus Heimdallarchaeota archaeon | reverse complement strand
CAGCTAAAATTCTGTGATATCTCAGCTACAATACCCTTATTAGCTAATGAGAAATCAAATCGAATACTCAACTTATCTCATGCAGCATCAATTGCCCTCTACGAGGTAAATAGAAACAAAATAATTAGAACAGATAATAAGAAACAAACAGATAAAATTATGATGAATTCATCTGAGAAAAAATTAGTTATGGATTATTATGACAGGATTATCAGCCACACAATACTATCTGGAAAGGTTCAAGAGGATGATTCAAGAACCTTATTCAATTCCATAATTGCCAGAGCTCTACTTAATAACAAGGAGGGACACAACCTCGTAGGGATAATGAGAGCAGTCCTCTTGGCAATTGAAAGCATTTAATTATTAGGCTAATAGTTTATCCCAAAATCTGTTTGAATTAACCTAAAGATTCTTTTTCTCGGATCTCATCTAGACTTGGTTTTGTGGCGTTAACCCAGATAAATATAGCTGTGCCCACGAGGTAAATGAATGCTGTAAAAATAAATGAGATCTTGTAACCGTAATCATCATCATACATGCCAATTATACTTCCTGAGATTGGGCTCATTATTGACCAACCTACCCATCTAATATTGGACGATAGAGCTGCACCAGTTGCTCGTACCTTGGAATCAACATAGGCTAGGACTCTTGCTTGACCGATGGGTGCTGTCATATTGGCAAAGGTTCCTCTGGCAATGTAAAATACAGCTGCCATGTATAGATCATCAGCATAGACAAGCGCTACCAGAGATACAGTTGATAGAAAAGTAGCTATACCAAATAATTTCAACTCCCCAATTTTCTTGGACAAGGGAACTGTTAGTTGAGTTGCTACTGACATGAAGACATTCAGAGCAAAAACCAAAATGGAGAGTTCAAAGGGATCAGCACCCAGATACTTCAGATAAAGTGGAAGAAAGGGAAGTGTAGCACCAGCACCTGAACCATTAAGGAAATTTACCATTAAAAGTAAGATTAGAGGTAAAACAATTACCGGAGCAAATATTAAACGAAACTGATGAAGGACAGGAAGAGTCTTTGATTGGATATCATCCAGATATGAGGTATCTGCAAATTTACTACCTAATGCTAATAAGATGAAAAACAGTAAACTCCCAATTATCAATACATATAGAACATAAGGAAAAATAGATGAAAGCTCATCAGCTTCATATCCCACAGTATCTCTGAAAAACCATGCAGAGAAGACAGAGCCAAATGCAGGTGGAAGCATCCAAGAAGTTGAAAAGAGGGCAAATGCCGCGATTCTCTTTGATCCCTGATTTTCTGCTAGTATTGCAGCACCAGATCCACTCGCAGCTGCTCCTGCAAATCCAATGGAATAATAGAAATAATGAACAGCATTTGTTCCCTCTAAATATACTAGAAAGAAACCTGAAATTAATCCAAATACAGCAGACAGCTGAAGTACGGGAACCTGCCCCACCTTTGTGGACAATAGGGCAAAGGGAATGGAGAATATTGCCACAATCAACCACCTTGAAGCCAGTATTGTACCCACATCATTATACTCGGTCCCAAGAGCTTCTAAGTAGGTACCTATGGTTGGATCTATCAATCCCGCTCCTAAATTGTAAATAAAGGCTCCGAACACCACAATATAGCTCAGTTTATTCAGTTTCCAGATATCCGCCATATTTGTATATTAAATTGATAGTTTTTAATTCCTATATTTGAGGAAGCCAAAAATAGCCTATTCAGAATATTAAGTGATCATCTTAAATGCATGTGGAATAATCCGTACCTATTATTTCACAACGTACGTGAAAACGATCATACATAATTATTCATGATGAAATAATTAATTATCCTAATTTTATTTTGTTTTCTTTCTTATCAGAGGTATTACAACAATTATTGATAAACCAATAAATGAATAATCAGCAGTATCTGTATCTGTATCTGTATCTGAAGTAGTTGAAGACGGAATTGATGAACTGGTGGTCTCACTAGTATCTGAAATCTCATCCACAATCATTTGTTGAACTAACGCATTTTCATCAGTAAATGATAATACATTATTAACTCCCCCATCTATTATTTTTAGATATGCGGTATAATCTGTTGAACTTGTTGTATAGTTAAACTCCAATTCGATAATATCTGTATCAAATATCAATTCCTGAACTACAACCTCATCATCAATATTTCCATAATCAATGATCAATTGTGCTTCAGTTGCAGATTTATCCATATCTCTGATCTCTGCATTAACCAATAAATTATTACCTGAAATTTCAAATTCCTGATTGAGAACTCCTGGAAAGCTACCTAATTGACCAACCAATGCCCAGAATACTTCAATATTCTCAGTCAATGGTTCACTAAAATCTGCGCCATACATATAGAATGGAACAGGTGTACGGGTATGTGAGGTCCAATACCAAGATGTACTTATATTTGCTACTCGATCTTCTCTGATTTGATTGTTCTCGTCTCTTGTATTATCCTCGTTAGGTAATTCATTAGATAGATTAGAATAATCCAATAAGGTAAGTCCACCAGTTTCATGATCTGCTCCAACAATTACAATTGTATTACCATCATTAACTGCAAATTCATAGGCTACTCTTACAGCTTTCTCAAAATTGATTGTTTCAAGTGCATTGTACAAGGTTCTATGTTCATTATAACTTGCCAGATGTCCTGCATAGTCAATCAGACCACCTTCTACCATCAAAAAGAAGGGTTCATCTTTATTATCTAAAAGGGTGATTGCGCTTTCAGTCATCTGAACCATACTTGGACTTCTTACAGGATCCCTTTCTAATTCATAAGGAAAGTAAGGGCCATCAAATAAACCCATCAATTTATCTGAAGTTGAAGCGTTAGATAATAGATCTGCTGTATTGGTAACAAGGTCATAGTTGTACTTATTACTAAGGTTGATTGCAGCAGTTTCTCCACCAATGTATGAAACATCCAATCCACCTGTTAATATAATATCAATCCCTTTAGATAGCATCTGCTCTTGGATTTCATCCTTATCTTCTCTGTTATCTACATGCGCGGAGAAAGATCCTTGGGTCGCGTGAGCCTGTTCAGTATTACTAATTAAACCGGTAGCATAACCAAAATCGAATTTCATATATTCAAGTATATTTTTATAAAATATTGTACCATCTTGATCCATTCCTATTCTGCCACTTAGGGTTTTTTGTCCTGTGCCAAGAGCCGTTCCACCAGCAGCGGAATCAGTAATCTCCCCCTCGATGTCATCGGTACCGACAAAATGCATATAAGGAAAGTCAGTATCCATTATAGTAAGATTGACATCTCCATACTCAACAACACTTGCTGTTTTTACTTGTTCAAAGCCCATTCCATCTCCAATCATATAAATGACATTTGGAGGTCGATCTAATATTTTTTCATGGGTCACAGCTGATACTACAGGAACACTGAGTAATTGGCTAAGAAGCAGAACCGATACCGCAATAAACAATACAGTGGGTAACTTAAATCTCATTGATTTTGTAAATAAATTAGCATAATTAAATATTTATTACATAGCATATTGTTTTTGAAGTAAAATTAGATTTTCATTGAATGGAGTTTACTATATAATATATACCATTTTATCATCATATCCCGCAGAATTAACATTATTAAGTAACAGAGATTAGTATGTTCTATTTACGGATACATGTCCAGCCCGTTTATTCATTAAAGTGGATCCCCAGGCCATAATACTCCCTATTATCTCACATAAAGTCTCTCCAAATTTTGTATTTGCGGAAGCCGAAAATAGCCTATTCAATAAAATATATTCCACTGTGGATTGTTCGCTCGGATTGCTAATAAATTCATGTAGGTAATTTTGCTTAGAAATAAACAATATAACAGATCTAACTTTGACCTACTAGCTTTTTGATAAAGGAATTGTCCGTATTCAATAACCAGCGGTTAAGATATATGTAGGGAGTATCAATAGTTCCAAATATCCACTTGGTTATTACCTGCCCATACGTGATGGAAATTAATACCTCTAGTGGTAATTGACCATAGAATGCCAGTGGTATGAAGATGATTGAATCAATAAATAATCCGGTAAGATCACTAACAATATTCCTTAACCATAGTTTTCCATCATACTTCTTCTTGAACCACTCAAAAACATAGGCATCAACATTTTCAGATATGAAAAAAGTAATCCAGCTGGCAACAATTATTCTGGTTGATCCCAACAATATGGCATTATAGCTCTCTGCTGGAAAATTATCGTTAATCTGCGGTTGTTGTGTAGCTAACCATAGCATGAAGAAGATGAAGATTTGAGTAACAAGTGCTATCCCAATCATCTTCTGTACCTCTTTTCTTCCATATTTTTCATTTATCTGATCAGTCATCTGAAAAGTAAATGCAAAGAAATAAGTTCCAATCGGAGATACAAGAATCAAACGGTCAAAGTTCCAATCGAAGAGATTAAAATCAAAAATTGTGATCCTGGTTGTAATAATTTGTATGACAGCAATCAGAGCCACGTAGAAGGCGATAGTTAGATTGGGATTGTCATATTTTCTAATATACAGGGCTGTAAGTGTTGTTAGGATAAAAAGTCCTATCATTACTAATAATATTGCTAAATAAGTGTTCATTTCAGATCGAAACCTCGTTGCATATCACTGGAAATGAGAAGGAACAATATACAACGATCTATCGAAATTTTTACTTATAAAATAGTCTTGCTTTTGAAACGGGGGTCAGGATCAATAAGATGGAATAGAAATTATTATACACGCATCTCTAGTTAATCGGTTCTATTTATGGATACATGACCTGCTCGTTTATTCATTAATGTTGATCCCCACGCCATGATAGATTCAATAATCTCACAAAGGATCTCACCGAATTCTGTGATGAAATATGCAGATCTGTTTGGTTTGGTCGAGATAATCCTCTTCTCAATTATGTTATTATTGATAAATTCATTCAGAAGATCAGAAAGAACAGAGGCTGATATACCTTTGACCTGGTTTCTGAGTTCACTGAACGATAAGGGATTATGTGTCAACTCGTGAAGTATGTTAACTGCCCATTTGCGTCCAATCAGCCGTATAGTTTCCAATACCTCGGGAGGCAATTCATGAGATATATCGTCCATACGATAAGATTGAGTGAGCATTATAAAAATTTGTTTCATTTAGAACTCTTAAAGTTGATAATTTTAATTTTCATTATTATTTTACTTATACAGGATAAATTACATATGCAAGAAAGGCCAAATAACCCATGGTTAGAACCAATCTTACTACTGTGGCGATTCCCTGAGTCTTGATAAATTCACCCCATCCCATCTTGAAGCCGGTCTTCCTGTAAAGTAATGCAAGACCAACCACCGCTGACGGGGCACCTATAGGTGTTAATCCTCCACCAAAATTTGCAGCAAAGATAGTCGCCCAACCGATCACTTCTGGACTGTAATTGGCATTTACGGTTGCCACAGTAAACAGAATCTTACTGAATGCAGCTGCTACCACGATATTATCAACAATTCCGGATATTATGGCCACAAACCACAGTAGGATAATAGCTGCCAAGAATCCATTTTCAGGCAGTATATCAATCAACCATTCAGCAATAAATTCGAGAATTCCCACAACTTCAAGAGCTGCTATGAGAACAAACAATCCCAAAAAGAAACTAATCAGATTCCAATCGAGTTTTGACATGACATCGTCTAGTTTCTTACCAGATAACACTACTATGGCAATTCCACCACCTATAGCAATGACTGCAAGTGATACTCCAATCTGATCTGAAAATACAAATGCGATGATGGTAACTGCTAACACAGATATGGATGTTATAAAGAATGTTCTATCCTTAACAGCACTCCACTCATCAAATTCATTGACACGCCTCTCAAGTTCTTTTGGATCCATTTTAGAGGTAAAATCAAACATTTTCTCAAAGATCATGAAATTAACAATCATACAAAGAATTGCAAATATAGCACCAACCTGAAAGAATTCAATAAAAGAAATTCCAAAGACTTGAGCAATAATTATATTTGGTACACTCGAGATCAGGGTGACAATTCCACCCACTGTTGTCATGGAAAGCTCGACGATAATAAAGGGTTTTGGATCAAGTTCTAATCTCTCACATGCGATGAGTGTTAACGATCCCACAATCATCATGGCAGATATATTGTTTACCAGTGCGGATAAAATAAGAGTTAATCCTCCAAAATATCTGAGTAGGGTTTTTGGATCTCCCTTGGATAATTTGAGTATTTTTACCGAGAGATAATGAAAAACACCGGATTCCTGACTCACATCCACCAGCATCAATGTACCAAAAATTAAACCAATTATCTGTAAATCTCTGAAATGGACTAATCCCTCCTCATCTAGGATGACTCCTGTGTTGTGGGGATCTTCAATACGCATCAGTAAGATTGCTACTGTTGCAATCAAACCCCCCAGAACTGAGGCGGTGGTCTTATCTATTCGTGTGTGAATTATTCCAACGTAGGTTATAATGAATATAAAAAGTATAATGACTGCATTCAAAACATTGATTTCTGCACTCATTTACCATTTTTCTCCTTTAGTCCCATAAAATCAGAACGGGATATCCTTCTGATAGTGCTATTCTGGCTATGGCCTCTACTGATGAATCCATATTTTCATCCAGTTTTGCAACTGTTCTAACAAGAACTAATCCAGGATTGTATTCCTCAAGTTCAATTTTTATTGCAGAGGTTAAAACTCCAGTAACCACTTTCTTCTTACTTTTGATCTCATTCAGATTATCGGAGACTTCAATCAGATCAAGTATATCACTAAATTTATTTTTAATCCTATCTCGGACACCAAAAATATCAGGTTCTGCATCGATTTGATCTTCGGGTATTTCAGATCTTGCAACTGTTTCAATGGTTGTATCCTGGATCACACCTAGTATCTTGACTTTGCCTAGCCATGGAAGTAGGGACATAGCTCTTCTCAAAACAGCTACTACTGATCCGGGTTCTTGTTCGAAATTTACGATTCCCATCATCGATTTCTTTCTACCTTCCTTCAGATCATCTGGAATTAGTAGAAAATTGGAATGGACCTGGCGTTCACGTACTATTTTGGATAGATAGTATCCAAAAAATCCTTTCTCTTGTCTAGTTCTCAGCAATGGTGCTCCCACAACGAATAGATTGAATTTATGCTCAACTAATTTATCTAGAATCAATTGACTTAACTTCTCATCCTCTGCAAGATCCTCTTCTATTAGATTGATAACATTCTTAATTCTCCCACCAATCAGTACTTCAGTTTCAGTTGCCACCTCGTGTTCTTCAGTGTAATTATCAACATAGGTCTTTAATTCCTCAGATTTCTTTGTAATCTCATCTCCATGCTGTTTTAGCCTGAGATAAAAATCCTCAGCAGCAAAAACTTTGAGTTTGAGATGGAGACTTTTTGCAATCTCAGTGGCAATATTTAGTGCATTCTCACCCTGTGGAGTGGAATCATAAAAACATCCAATTTTTTTAATCTCATCAATATCCTCGATAATGGTTTTTGGTTTGCTGGTCTTCTTAAATAGTTGCTCTATTTCATCTAATTTTCTTTCAGACAATCCTATCACCTCGTGATGATTTTTGAATTTCCATAAATACAATTATTGTTAGGTGTTTCTTTCTTTTAAAATTATCACTTTAGTTTGAAATAATTGGAATTGAATAAATTAGAACTTATCAGATTGATGATTAAATAAATAGAGAATTATAGTTATTCTGTGATCAAATTTATACCAGGTCTTCTTGGTACAGCTGCTTTGGCTTTGGGATGAGTTGAGGGGCTTGCGTCATTTATCCTCACTTTTGTTCCCGTGATTCTCTCAATGTAGGATTGGGCCTCATTTATTATATCCCACTCCTGCTGGAAATTCCAGGGTATATCTGGAGGACCTCCTGCCTTCATCAAGCTCAGACAGTATGCTGGAACTGGTTTGCCCAGTTTTCTCATCTCAGGATCTTCCATAACCCTTTTGATCAGATTATCCAATCCATCACAGGCCTGATTGTAAACAGAATACTTCCATTCTGGAGAGATAAAGACCTCAATCTTTGTTGGATCGGGATTTCCCTTATCCTTTAAGAATGAGATAAGACCAGTCAGATCATCCATGAATGAGGAAAGAATTTTTTCACCATTCTCAGCCTTGATATCGATTAGTGATTCATCAACCTTGGGGTAGGAATTATTAGTGGCAAAGCCTTCTTTATTCCATTCTTTCCAGATCTCCTCAACTACATGGGGAACAAATGGTGTTACCATACGTATTGAAGTCTCTATAGCATATCTATATGCGGGGCCCTTTGAGCCTCTTCTTCGGATATACCATCTCAATGCATTCTGCACCTCGTGATATGCTGTTTGGAAGGCACTTCTTGTCTCCATTTTGGATAGACTCTCATTTGCATCCCTAATTTTCTGCTGAATATTGGAATATAGCCATCTATCAATTGATAATTTTTCTTCATCATCAATTTCTTCGAAGGCCATGGAGTAGATGTTTTGTATCCATTTTATATAGCTCACACCCTCAGCCAGTGAGAATTGAGCATCTTTTAGTCCTTCTCCGGCAACAGCAAACCCCAGTCTTGTGGCATCCACCCCAAACTCCGAGATAGCATCCTCAATGGTCTGGAATACACCCTTACTCTTTGACATTTTTTGTGCCTCAGTACTACCTGGTTTGATGATGGTCACATAACCATTTACGGCCATACCTTTGGGCCAGTATTTCTTGGGAAATATTGCGGTGTGGTGCATCAGCATGAAGGATAGATGATTGTTTATCAGATCCTTACCAGATGTTCTCAGATCAAAACCATAGAAATAATCTATATCATCCCGTATTGTTGTCAGTAGATCTTCAGAGATTCCATATTTCGTGCTCAGACTCTTTTTGTTGCCTTTACCGAGAATTAGATAATTGAATATGTCGTCTACTGCATAATCAATAGTGAATTCTCCTGAATTCACATATTTGGAGATCAGATAATATACCATGTAAATAACTGAATCTGACAGTGTTTCCACTATCCAATTCTTATCCCAAGGTAATTTAGTACCCAGTCCACTCTTCCTAGCACATGCTTTATTCTCAAACCAATCAATTGTGTTTCTGAAGGCAGATCGTCCCTCTTCTGGGAAGATAGTCATACTATCCAGTAATTCGTAGGTTTTTTCTTTCCATGCCTTATCACCAAATTTTAGGAACCACTGATTCTCCAGGTATTTCACATGATTTCGAGTACCGCATCTACAGACAACCATATCTCCAGGTTCTTTCAGAATAAATGAAATGTTTTCATCAATGAAATCCTGAGTGATCAGATCTTTAACCTCACTAACCTTCTTACCCTGGTATTTTCCAGTAATTTCTTTCAGAATGCCATGTGAGTGTTCCTTGCGATAGATCATCTTGGTGGCCTCTTTGACTGCAGGTTCAGTCATTGATTTGATTTTTCTTGATTCTATCTCTTCACCTGCTGGGAACTCACCATATCCCTCAACTTTTATTAAAGAGATAGGTTGTACCTTGTCCATATCATCGGAGGTGATTCCCCATTTGGAGAGTTCATCAACATTCTCCTTCAGATTAATCAATGCTATCCAATCCATGGGAGCATGTCCTGGTACGCTCATAACCACTCCAGTAGATCCCTCGGGATCAATGAATTCTCCTGGTAATACTATCACTTCATTACCTGTAACTGGGTTAATTGTTATCGATCCAATTATATCCTCAACCGGGATATCAACTATCTCAGAGATGTCATGCTGTTGATCCTCAAATTTGATCACTGTCTGCTTGGAAATGATATAATATTCCTGTTCAACTTTAATCTTGACATATTCTGCATCTGGATGTACAAACATATTTGTAACCCCATAAACAGTTTCTGGTCTCAGAGTGGCAGGTAGGAAGTACGCGTTGTGTTTTTCTGATTTGAATTTGAGTAGTACAAAATCAACTACCCTTGCTCCCACTCCTTCTAACCTATCATGATCTCCGGTGGGGTTCTGATCTGCAGGGCACCATATTACTGGGTGTGAACCCTGAATAACATATCCATCTGCTTTCAACTTGCGATATTGCCACTCAATAAACTTAGAGAAAACTGGAGTCAACTCAGTGGTCACAAATTGTCTTCGCCAATCTACTGCCGCGCCTAGTCCTTTCACAGTTTCAGTCCATTTTTGTCTGAAATATGTGACAATATATTCTGGATTATCAAATTTTTCTATATCACCGTCCGAAACTCCAGACAATTTGAGTGATTGGATCTGTTGTAAATCCTTATTCCTAACTCTTTTAGCCACACCTGCGATTGGTTCGCCCGTTGCATGAAAGGCAAATGGAAATAATACATTCTTTCCCAGCATTCTCTGGTATCTTGCCATTATCTCGGCTTTCATCAAAGAATATCCATGCCCCAGGTGGGGAGCACCATTGATATAAGGAAATGGAAAATTAATGAAATATTTGGTCATCTCATTTCGGTCAGTCTCAAAGATCTTGGATTCCGTCCAAGTATCTTGCCAATATTGCTCAGAGGTTTTAAAATCATAACCTCCAATCTCACGGTCTAAATCTTTTGTCATCTATATTCACCTATAAAACTTGAAAAAAATTCGATACAACGATCGATTCGAGGTTCAACTGAGTCTGAGCTTTCAATTTTAGTTTCGAAGAACACGATCCCTCATGGAGTTACCTCTTAACCGTTTCTCTCTACCTTAATTATTAAACCATTCGATTTAATCTGTATACTGTTGTCAAAATATAAGATTGTACATTTGCTCCTTGATCTAAATTTCCTAGAGGATAATTATTAAAGTTATTAAATGCAACAGATTTAAATGAACTAGGTGTTTATTTATGATAAAACTGGAAAATAATAGAGAAAAGTACAAGAATTTCTTCTAATTTGTTTAATTAACCTCGGGCATCATTAAGTCACATATATATATAAATTATTACTAATATTTACTATTAATAAATTGATTAAGGGTGTTAAACAGTTGAGCAAGATTTTGGATCTTCTATATCAGAAAAATAGTTTTAGATACAAGCTATTGCTAACTATATTCTTGATAATTATAATGATCTCAACCCTTTTTTCTATTATTAGTATAAATTCATTTACCATTGATGAGATAAAGGGAAAAAATGAGTTACTGGGAGCCCATAGCAATCATACTGCTCTTGAAATTTTCCAAACGATTCAAACAAATAAGGATATTTTTGAAACTCTAAGTAATTTTGAAAATATCTACACTTTTGCGCGGGAAGTCTTTGAAAATGTAACTTTGAGGGAACTTTTTGCGGCATTATCAGATGAGGAAAAAATAGCTGGTAACTTTTACATTAACCATACTTCAAAATTTGAGCTATATCCCAAGATCTTGTCCTACTTTACTAATATCATTAACACTGTTGAAGATGTAGCGATGATACGAATTTTCGCACCTGATGGAAATCTTATTGTTGGATCTGCATATGGTGAGGAAGATACAAAAGATTACAAAGGAGATAAATCTTGGTTTAGTAATGTAATAGGTGATACTCCGATTTTTGAGATTAACGAGACTGAAATTTCCCCCATATCACAAGCAAGAAGGCAATTTAATGAATCTTCAATAAGATATGTCAAAGCCATAAGTTCGAATTACAACGAGAGACAAGCTGTACTTATTATGAATATTAATGCAGAGAGAATTACTAAATCAATTGAAAATAATAAAATTGGTGAAACAGGTTTTGATATTTTATTAAATCTTAATTATGAGACTGCAGAAGGCAATTTTCTGGGAGAGATCT
>DAOUUM010000075.1 GCA_030668165.1 Candidatus Heimdallarchaeota archaeon | reverse complement strand
GAGAAGCTGGACATGGTAACCGTTCAGAGGAACGACATTGGATACAAACAAGGAAATAATTTATTTCTGAGTGATGGTGACATCTGGATCCTGATGGAAACAACGTATAATTTCACATATTATCAACGTACGTGAAAATGATCATGGGAAGAGGATACTTGGTTCCAATCCAAATTATTGAATTTAGTACAAAATGACTCTAGGTATATAGTTGAAGGTCTAGATATAATACAATAAATTTAATTTTACTAATTTCTAGGCTAAAGCGCGCCATCTAGTTATACGTAATTTTGCTAATTCTAAGGGATTTCCGCACTATCTCTAGTTTACTAGATAAATATCTAGGAAAATGCTTGGAAATACACAGGGATCGCGCACATATGACCGAAGCTTTTTAAGGAAAAAATTGCGTATAGATTTGTTATATGTCAATTGATAATCAAGATTTTTTAGTTGATTCCTTCCTCACATTCCTTGAGATTGAGAAAGGAGGATCATCAAACACTGTTAAGGGGTATAACCATGACCTCGGCCTATTGAAAGAGTTTCTTATCGAGAGGATACTCAAAGGAGATGAGAGTAAATTCGGTTGGGAAAAGTTCTCTATCCTTCATTTGAGGGCATTTCTCAAGTTTTTATACACTGAGAGAAGCAATCAACCATCAAGTATTCATAGAAGAGTATGCTCAATTAAGGCATTTTACAAATATCTACATGATAACCAGATGATAGAGAAGGATATTGCATCTGACCTGAAGTATCCCAAAAGACCGAGTAGTATTCCAAAATTCTTGGAAAAGGATCATATTCTGACACTAATAGCAGAGACATCCAATCTCACCCACAGGGCAATTATTGAGGTCTTGTATTCCACTGGTGCCAGGGTAAATGAGATCAGAACTCTCAACATTGAGGATATTAACCTCAAAGAGAGGGTGATAATCATCAGATCCGGTAAGGGTAACAAGGACAGGATTGTTCTTCTCACAGAGAGAGCCACTGAAATTCTAAGAAATTATTTGAATACCAAACGACCCAATATCCTCGAGAAGGCAGCCAATCGCAAGACTATCCCCACAGATTCTGCAGAAGCAGTATTTTTGAGTAATAGGGGTACACGTATTGCCAATCGTACAATTCAGCACTTCATTTCTAAATTATCTGAGACCGCAGGTATTAAACATACCACACCACATATGCTTAGACATAGTTTTGCATCCCATCTTGTCATGAACAATGCCAATATCAGAGTTGTGCAACAATTACTGGGTCATGCCAGTCTTGATACAACTCAGATCTATGCAAATATCACTCCTGACTTTTTGAAGAAAGAATTTGATGACTCTCTACCAATTAGATAAATATACATGTAGAAGCAATTTTAACATCCGACATATCACAAAGTATTTCAAATAAAGCAGAGGTGTCAATTATTCGAATTTTGAAAAATAAAGTGATCAGGCTATTAAATTTTCAATATCCAATATAACAAATTGTGATTTTTGAATCCGAAAGAATTATTATCTATGTTGCACATATAATTAAGTGTGTCAAGAACTGATAAGGACAAAATAAAGGATGTATTCAAACAAATGGGTATTGGGAGTGTATTCAATAGGATACCTGAGGGAACTACGACATTCGATGAACATGAGAACTTGACATGTCTCAATCTATCTGATTTGGATGTCAAGGAGTTACCTGAAAATATAGGTGAGTTTGGCATGTTACGTGGCATTAGCATGTCTCGGACCCTGATCAAAGAACTGCCATACAGTATCAAAAATAATCACAGACTTGAAACCATAGTAATGACTGATTGTGATCTCAAGACAATACCAATGAATATTGCTCTGATCCCCAATTTAAAAACGCTTAAACTTGAGAAGAATTCGATATACAGGATACCGGATTATATTCCGGACTCTATGGAGGAAATGTACCTGGATTCCAATATGCTCACCCAGATACCAGATTCTATTTCTAAATTCAAAAATCTGAAAATTTTTGATCTATCAAATAATGCAATTGAGGAGATCAGTCCTGCTATTGAAAAGTTCCAGAATTTGGAGCTACTGATACTGAGTAATAATAAGCTGAGGAGTTTACCTTCCGAAATTGGTGTTTTAAAAAATCTAACCGCGATCTTTCTCAAAAATAACTACCTTGAGGAATTACCTGATGAGATAGGTGATTTACCCATGCTTTTCACCATGGATCTGTCTGATAATATCATTAAATATTTACCAGAATCAATTGGAAACCTTCACAATCTACGCTATCTAAATTTAGAGAATAATGATATTAGCAAGCTACCAAATAATTTTACCAGATTAAAAGCTTTGGAGTACCTAGATTTGTCTTACAATCAGTTTCTAGAATTCCCTAATAATTTAAAGATTGATAATCACAGCAATTTGGTGGAGCTGATGATCGGACATACTGATTTTGTGTCAGTGCCTGGAGATATCAATGAAATCAACCAGTTGGCAATTATTTACAAATAAATATGTTAGAAAATTATTAAATTATATTAGCTAATTGAATTGGGATTCCAAGCAAATTTGTTAGAATTCAAAGTTTACAGGCTATTGATAGATTAATTTTTTAATAATCAACAGAACATTTTGCTATCTGGTTAGTCGAAAATATTTACGAGGTACTATCACCAAGAATTACTGAATGGTTAGAATATCTTGAAGGTCAGGGTTGTGATGTCGATAGTTTCTAGACTCAGACCACTAATTATTTTTATCTAGCAGTTTAATAACCAAGCAAATATATCCAAACTAACCTATTATTAGTGAAAATAAATTTATTCGATTTATCAAAATAATAAATATTTTAGTGAATTATAATTTTTTGCAACAAAATTAATAATATTGAATGCTCACATCCCTCATTTAATATACTAAATATAGTGGGAAGAGTTTGTATCACCGAGTCAGGTCCTAGGATCACCTCGGGAATAATATATAACTATCAATCCGAGGATTGAATACCTATTATAGGTGAAAATGAAAAAATGGTTGAAATTAAAGATGTAAGAATCAATGGCCGTGGAGGCCAGGGAGCTGTTACTTCCTCAAGACTACTAGGTGAAGCTGCAATAATTGAGAATCAATACGTGCATGCATTTCCAAATTTTGGTCCTGAGAGAGCAGGAGCTCCAGTAACTGCATTTACTAGAATTAGTAAAGAGAAATTTTTTGAGAAAACAGAGGTATACTTTCCTGATGTGGTTTGTGTGATTGATCCATCACTTCTGGGTAAGGTTGATGTGGCTTCCGGATTGAAATCTGGAGGAACAATTATCTGCAATTACGCAGGTGAGATGGATAAACTGAAATCCTATTTCAAAGGGGTGGATGCAAAAATACACAAAGTTGATGCAACAAAAATCGCTATTGCTGAAATTGGTAAAAATATCCCAAACATGGTTATGCTAGGTGCTCTGCTGAAAGTGGAACCGCTGGTAAAATTGGAGAACCTTATTGAGGTGACAAGACAGTATTTCACCAAGATAGGTAAGGCCTCTGCTGGGGATCAAAATGCCCGAGCTATGCAAAAAGCTTACGATGAGGTGCAATAAATGACAAATGAAGGTATGAAAGAAAAAATAATTCCTGAGGAGTTTAAAGAGTGGGTCTCTGAAAAGTGGGGAACAGCAAAACTACCCATTGGTGGAACCGTTCCATATCATAGCAGTTTTGGATTCAAAACAGGTGATTGGTCGGCTCTCAAACCCATAATCGATCACACAACCTGTACTGGTTGTATGGATTGTTTCTATTATTGTCCTGACTCGGCCATTGAGATCGTTGAGATCGAGGGTAAGAGAAAGGCTGTGGCAGATTTTGACTATTGCAAGGGATGTTCCCTGTGTGCCAAGCATTGTAAGTTTGATGCTATTTTGATGAAGGAGATGAAGGAATGATTTACGAAGCTATTATTATGGGAATGACCGGTGATGAGGCCGTTGCCTGGGCAGCTAAACAGGTGAATCCTGATGTTGTACCAGCATATCCCATCACTCCACAAACAATCATTGTTGAGAGATTCTCAGACTATGTAAATGATGGTCTGGTAGATACTGCATTTGTTCCTGTTGAATCCGAGCACTCAGCCATGTCTGCCAGTGTCGGAGCATCTGCAACCGGAGCAAGAGTTTTCACAGCCACCGCATCTGCTGGTCTGGCACTCATGAACGAGATACTTTACGTTGCTTCAGGTCTCAGATTACCCATAGTTCTTGCAGTTGCCAATCGAGCTTTGTCTGCACCCATCAATATTCATGCCGAGTGTACAGATCAACTGGTGACCAGAGATGCATCATGGATTTCACTCTTTGGTGAGACAGCTCAGGAAGCATATGATGAGACTATCATGGCATTCAAAATAGGAGAACATCCTGATGTGATGTTACCTGTAATGTATGGTATTGAGGGATTCATTGTAACCCATGCACTGGAGAGAGTGGATACTCTGCCAGATGAGGCAATCAGAAATTTCCTACCCCCCAAGAGGGAGATATCCCATGTGCTTGATCCTTCAGAGGCCAAGACCTTTGGATCACTTGTTCTCCAGGATTATTACATGGAGATCAAAAGACAGCAGGAAGAGGCCATGGAGAGAGCATATCACGTGACCAAAGAGGTAATGGCTGAGTATTCCGAGATTTCTGGTAGAAAATATGAGATACTTGAGGAATACCATCTTGATGATGCTGAATATGCATTTGTTACATATGGAGCCACCGCTGGTAACGCCAAGGCAGTGGTTGATCTACTGCGAGCAAAGGGAGAGAAAGTAGGTGCACTCAAAATCAGGATGTTCCGACCTTTCCCCGGAAATGATATTTACGAGGCCCTGAAGGGTAAAAAAGCTGTTGCTATTCTTGATAGATCCGCAACCTTCGGATCACCTGGTACTATAGTACAAAATGATCTGGCATCTGCACTCTATATGAAGCAGGGTGCACCATCTCTTCATGGATTTATCAATGGACTCGGTGGACGTGTACTCATGCATGAAGAGAAAGAGCAGATTTATGACCAGGTCAAACAGTACCATGCAGATGGTAAAACACACACCCAGGAATGGGTAGGGTACAGGAGTTGATTGATATGACAGAATTACCAATGATTGGAAAATTAAACAAACCACTGAAAGAGATTGTCAAGATAGATAATATACTGACTGGTGGTCATCGACTCTGTGCCGGTTGTGGTGCAGGAACCATGGCCAGACAGGTAACCCTGGCAGCCAAGGCAATGGATCAACCATTTATGATAACCAATGCTACGGGATGTTTAGAAGTTGCCACTACAATATATCCCTTCACTGCCTGGAAGGTTCCCTTCATGCACAATGCATTTGAGAATGCCTCAGCCACTGCTTCAGGAACAATTGCTGCTTTTGAAGCTATGAAGAGAAAGGGGATCTATGATGGTGAGCAACCCAAAATGATCGTTTTCGGTGGAGATGGTGGAACCTATGATATCGGTTTACAATCCTTATCTGGTGCAGTGGAACGTGGTCACGATTTCGTTTATGTATGTTATAATAATGGTGCGTACATGAACACTGGAATCCAGAGATCAGGTGGAACACCCATGAGTGCAGCCACGACCACCAGTCCTGCAGGTACGAAAATCCCTGGAAAGATCAAATGGGCAAAACCATTGGCAGAGATAATGGCAGCACATGACATTCCCGTTTTCACAGCCAGTCCCTTCTACTACAGAGATCTGATGACAAAAACCCAGGAAGCGTTGAAATATGAGGGGCCAGCATTTATTCTGATAGATTCACCATGTAATCTGGGTCATAAACATGCACCCGGAGAATCACTTGAGATCACCAAATTAGCAGTTCAGACCTGTTTCTTCCCCCTGTATTCCACTTATCTGGATAATTGGAAATTGACCGGAGAATCATTGAAGATTGCAAAAGGACAATCTGAGAAACTACCTGTAACCGATTATTTCAAGACTCAGGGTAGGTTCAAACATCTGTTCGAACCACAGTGGGCTGACAAATTGGTGGAAATCCAAAAAACCATTGATGAGAAATGGGAACGATTGAAAAAGAAAGCTGGTTTTTAATTTTTTGAATTCTTTTGATTATTGAATATTTATATTGATTACATTTATTAAATCATGAGGTTAATTTAGACAATCAGAGATTGTACAGTCAAATTTTTGAACTCTTTCGAACCTTTTTGAATTAAAAAAATAAAACTTTTTTTATCATTAAATTATATATGGAGTAACTGTACAAATTTTTGAATAATTAACATTTTAACAATTTGCGAACAGGATTAGTGATTAAAAATTATAAGTCTCAAGGAATTTTCTTCATTTCTATTGGGTGATAAGAATCTATCCTATCCATCTGAATCAAGAAGAAGAGCACTTACTGCGATAAATCTGTTAACAGCAATCTTTTTTGTGGTGAATCGTATTCTAAGAGCAGTGAGTGATCCATCCAGAGAACCTCTCCTCACAACATTTGAATACAGTATATTCACAGTAGTCTTTGTTGTTGTTTACATAATGATGAGATTCAAATATTTCAGATTATTGAAATATGTTAGCCTTCTCTCGATCTATTCATTTATTATCCTTGTGATATACCTATCCCCTGAACAATTTTATGGCTTCTTATTTATGATTCCAATGAGCTTATCATTTATGATGCTCAGCAATAAAGAGAATGCTGTTTTAAGTCTAGTTAGTGCGATATATGTTCTGAGTTTGGTAAGAGATCGGGGAAGTTATGATGGATACATGACCCAGGTAATTCTATTAATTGGCATACTATCAATTTTTATTATTCAAAAAAGATTGCAATCAAATATACAGCAGCATAATATGGACCAGCTGGAAAAGAAGAATCAACAGGTAATCAGATCAAATAAAATGGAAATGATAAACAAGATCAGTACAGGTGTTATGCATGATCTTGCCAATTATCAATTTATAGTAGCGAATCATGTATCTTTCCTATTTGCCAAGGTGGATCAAAATTCTGATATATACGATGATTTATGCACTATAAAAGATATTATGGGCAAAAGTACCTTCCTTTTGAGACAGATGCGATCCCCAGCAGAGGAGGAAATAAATCAATTCTCATTAAATACAGTATTTGAAGAGATTAAGCGATTTTTGAAGCCCATTATTAGTGAGAATGTAGAATTTCAAGTTGATATAGAGGATGTAGAGATAACAGGAATTGAATCACAGCTACTACAGGTACTCATGAACCTACTGAGCAACAGTCTAGATTCCATGGGAGATACCGGAAAATTAATACTTGAGGCTAAAGTAAAAGAAAACAGTGTATGCATAAGAGTTATCGACAATGGCAAGGGAATCAAAGTAGATGAACTGGATAATATCTTTGAACCATTTTTCACCACTAAAAAGCACGGTACAGGCATAGGTCTGGTTATATCAAAGGAAATCATTGAGAACTCATTTAATGGAACAATTAGTGTTGAATCAACGCCTGATGAAAAAACAGAATTTCTTATTACAATTCCTTATATTTCTGAATGAGTTATATCCTGATCTGATTTATCCTAATTGTTTTTTAATAAAGGGTAGTAAAATGATGTGTATCAAAATGATGTAATTATTTCATTTTACTTCTTCAAAAATTGCGTCTAATGCTTCTTGGGTTACTCTCTGTGCACCACGTTTCACTGGACTACCAAATTTCTTAATTGTATAATCCTGTGATTCATAGGTTGGCTGATCAGTTTTGTAGAATACTCCGATTGGAATCTTATCTCCAAATTCAAGAGATTGCTCGTATGATTTCAGATAGTTTTCAGGTGTGAAATCAGTGTCCTCAAGTCGGTATACTCTCTCCTTGAACCAATCATTGGTATTGAAACGATTGAATGTCACACATGGACTAAGTGCATCTACAAATGCAAATCCATCATGATCAAGTGCCTGTTTCATCACTTTACGAGCATGCTTGCTATCACCAGAATATGTTCTGGCAACGAAAGTTGCACCTGCAGTTATTGCCAAAGCGATAGGATTCATTGGGGGTTCAATATTACCAAATGGAGTGGATGTGGTTAATCTACCAAGTGATGAGGTGGGACTGGTCTGATTGACTGTAAGTCCATATACCTGATTGTCCATTACTATGTAGGTCAAATTCATATTACGTCGTGCTGCGTGGATAAATCCACCTGTTCCAATGGCAAGACCATCACCATCTCCTCCTGAAACAATTACATTGAGATCAGGATTGGTCATCTTGATACCCTGGGCAACTGGATTGGCACGTCCATGGAGTGAATGCACTCCATAAGCATTGATGAAATGTGGAAAATTGGATGAACATCCAATACCAGAAACTACAACAGTATCTTCACGTTTCCAACCTAGCTCAACTATAGCTCTTTTTGTTGCGGATAAGACTCCGTGGTCACCACAACCTGGACACCATGTTGCTTTAGTTGGAGAGTTCCAATCTTTTACAGTAAGTTCGATTCTTTCAGCCATTTATAGCATCTCCTTCAATCCTGCCTCGAGTTCACGAGGTAGTATGTATTCACCATCAAATCTCAGGTATTTTTCCTTGATCTCAAATCCGGTTTCAGCTCTGATTATTCTTGCCATCTGACCGGTATAATTACCCTCAGCCATCACAATTTTAACTCCCTTGGCTTCGTATTCCTTGAGAATTGCTTCAACCTCTTTGGCATGGAAGGGCATGACATATTTGATATGTAAGTGAGCCATCTTGACTCCATTCTTATCAAATCTCTCTCTCACCTCTTTGATCAGATAGTATGAACTTCCCCATCCAACAACAAGCATCTGTGCCTCATCGGATGAGTAACCCTCTACCTGTGGTGCGGGTAATTCTTTGAGAAGCATATCCATCTTCTTCATACGTTTGTGCATCTGTTGGTTTCTAACCTCGATTGCCTCGGGAAATCCGGCTCTTCTATCAGATACAAGAAATCCGAACTCATCATGCTCATCAGAACTTGCATCGTGGATTCCTCCCTTTACACCTGGAATGGTTCGTGGAGAAACTCCATCATCAGTTAATTGATACCTTTTGAATGGTTGCTGATCCTCGGGAACATCCTCGAGTACCATCTTTCCTCTCACAATGGGGGACTTATCATAATCAAGATGCTTGATAGTCTCGAAGTGTTCTCCCATGTAAAGATCAGATGCAATCATCACTGGCATTTGATATTTGTCTGCAATATCAAGAGCTTCCTGACCCAGGTAAAATCCTTCCTCCACACCAGTCTGTGCAATTATAGCCCTGGGATAGTCTCCCTGTGATGCACCCATTAACTGGTTCAGATCACCCTGTTCGGTTTTTGTGGGTAGACCAGTGGATGGACCACCTCGTGCTACCTCAATGAATACAGTGGGAGCCTCAGCCATTGCGGCAAAACCAATTGCCTCGGTCATGAGTGCAAATCCACCACCAGAAGTGGCACATGCGGATCTTGCACCGGCAATTCCTGCACCAACTGCATAATTAGCGACATTAACCTCATCCTCCATCTGCTTGACCACACATCCACTGAG
>DAOUUM010000398.1 GCA_030668165.1 Candidatus Heimdallarchaeota archaeon | reverse complement strand
GGCATATCTTGATGTAATTGATTTTGGTACCAGCTTATCATTTTGGATATATCTCAAATATGTCCCTATCGGTAGAGAAGCGATTTCAGATTTCATAGTATTTGATCTTGGTCCTTATATGATTGCCTTGATGCTAATTACCTCACCTGTTGTATTTCAAAGGTACTACTCTAATTTTGTTAATTTCCTTCATAAGATTCTAGTTAAGTTAAAATTGATCAAGGATGATCTCTTAAACTTATCCAGAATTAATATTATCAGGAATCGCTATACTTCGTCAAGAATGGCCTCCTTACTTATGACTGGTTTCATTCTTGCCCTCGTGACCATAACGGTACCTCACTCTTTTGACCAATGGACTTATGAAAACGCATATTATGAGAATGGTGCAGATATATTAATCGAGGATATCTCTGTTGATGAAATCATGAGATTTAATCTCCTAAATGTGTCGGGGATCGAGGCTCTCACCGAAATTGTGAAGCTTGATATTTTCATTGCGAATCCCTATACCGTCGATGTTGGTGAGGTCGTAAATTATTATTCGATGCTGGCAATCAATCCCATCACCTTCAGTGAGGTTGCATTCTGGATGGATTATTACAGCCAGCATTCAATCGAGGATATTAGTGAATCCTTAGAGACTGATAATTCCATTGGAATGTCCAATGCCTTACTTGATGGATTAGGATTAGGAATGGGCGATATTTTTACTATGCCACGAACCATTCTCCAAGACGAGGAAATTGTTAATTTGAGAATAAATACAAGTTATGATTATTTCCCCATGTTAATGCATGAGATTCCACGGGCTTCTGCCTTTGGTCAGGTGGATATAGATACCATTGAATTCGTTACTTCTTTATCAACAATTCATCAAATAGCCGAATATTATCATATCCCTTTCTTCAGTAATGTGTATGTCAAAGTTGCCAGTGGATTTGATATTGATGAGGTAGCAGCTGCAATATCAACAGAACTGGAGCATGATCTTTCGCGGATTGTCACGTCAGTCAACAGGAGACATGTTACCTTGTTCAGCAAAGAACAATTTCAATTGATCAACTCAACATTACAAGGATTACTCATTATAGCAATCTCAACCGTATTTGTAGCTTATGCTTACATGGTATTTGTTAATACCAAGGACAGAAAGAGAGAGATGGGGCTGTATAAATCATTCGGAATGGTTTCCTCTCAGTTCAAAAGGATGTTTATCTATGAATCAATCTTCTTCCTATCAATTGCATGTGTGATAGGAATTATACTTGGTCTATTGATCTCGGCTAGTTTCTTTGTCTTGATAACAGGTTCCGAGGCACTTAATATCCCCCCAATAAAACCATCCATTGACTACATCGGAGTGTTTACCTTCATGACAGTATTATTGATAATTAATTATTTTGCCAATATTATTCCTGTTAAAATGATTGCCAGTATGGATACCAGTTCCCTCCTTCGTACAGATTAATTTGCATAATTAAAGTATAATTAATAAAAATAAAATGAAGTGTGATAAATGATATTATAAAATTGAAGATAATCTGTTTTTAGATAATGAATTTAGATGATCTTCCAGATATATTAAATGAAAAGGGTTTGAAGGATATATTTATTAGTTTGCTATGCTTAGAATATTTTTCAGTTGAAGAATTGATTGAGGAGACCATCAGAATTACTGAAATAAAAGCTCCCCCATTCCAAGAGAATCTGAGAGCTGAATATCTCTTCAATAGGTTTGAAGAAATTGGCTTACAAACTGAATTCGATAAATTGGGAAATGTTCTAGGCACGTTTCAATCAAAAAATGATGGTAATATCGAGTTAGATCAACCTATCATAATTTCAGCCCATATAGATACTGTATTTTCAGAAGATGTTGAAATCAAGGTTACCCGAGAGGATTCTGGTGAAAAAATATTATTGAAGGCCCCTGGTGTGGGAGATGATTCAAGAGGACTGGCAGTCCTAATTTATATGGCCAAAGCTATTAAATTTTTATTGGATAAAATAGAAAGGAACCAGCTCAATCATGTTTTATTTGTGGCCACTCTGGGAGAGGAGGGAAAGGGAGATTTGAGAGGTGTCAAACATCTGTTCAATAATGAGGGATATAAGGATAATTGTTCATCTTTTGTAACCGTGGATGGGACGGGGAACAGTAGAATTGTAGATCAAGGAATTGGATCACTGAGATATAGAGTTGTGTACAAGGGACCTGGTGGACATTCATATGGTGCATTTGGACAGGTAAATCCTGCTTTCAGCTTGGGTGAAATGATGCATGAAATGTCCAAAATTAAAGTTCTATCCAATCCAAAGACTACCTACAATGTCGGAGTAATTTCTGGAGGTACAAGTATTAACTCTATCCCTGACGAGGTATTTGCTGAGATAGATCTCAGATCTGAGGATAATGATTCATTAAATGCTTTGGATAAGGAATTCAGAGATATTTGCGATAAGGCCAAAATTAATGAGAATACACGTGCCAGTGATGGAGCAATTGAACTTGAAATAATCAAAATAGGTGAGAGACCAAGTGGAAAGACTGATCATAATTCAGAAATAATAAAAAATATAGTTTTGGCAAATACCTTTTTTGACATCCCTACTGAGTGGATATCATCCAGTACTGATGCAAATATTCCCACATCATTTGGTATTCCTTCAATTTGTATATCCAGTGTTGATGATGCAGGCAGGGCACATTCTTTAGATGAATGGATTGATGCTGGTCAAGGAAGTTTACTTACTGTGAAACGCAATCTTCTGTTTATAATTCTGATGATGATAAAAGACCCGGATAGTTCTTGAAATTTATGAATACTCTTCATTTTTACTTCTAAATTCACCCATCATACTGTCTATAATGCTTAATAACTCTGCTTCCTCATCACTTAGTTTCTTATCATAAAATGCAATATTCTCAGCATCTGATTGAATTTTTTTCAATAATTCTAAAATGCAGATTTTCTCTGTTTCATCAATTTTCCCATCATCCCATGCTTTTTCAACATAATCGAGTAGAGAAAGAATATTCGATTCTGTGGTCTGTAAAACTCGGGCCTCATCACTATCAATTTCACCATCCTTAATTGCAGTCTTGAATAATCTCACAATTAGCTGAAATCCCTTATCCTTGATAATTTCTTTCTTCATGACAACCCCTTTGTGTTTCCCACGCAACAAGTAATAACAATCATAGATTAAAATCTTTATCAATATGTTTGATAAATCGATCAGCTTCCAAAGGCATTTTTCTAATTATTCAATCCCCTATTTATCTGACATGAGTGAAAGTGTACTACACTTACTTTTTTGTGTTATAATTTCAAACACAATGGATAACTCACAGTATCCACTATCCCCT
>DAOUUM010000183.1 GCA_030668165.1 Candidatus Heimdallarchaeota archaeon | reverse complement strand
GTAGTATTTTACTATGAATTCTATACTATTGTCTAATTATTATTTCTTAATAAAATATTAATATATATATTAGTTTAATATTTTTGTGATTTTATTTATTATTCTTTTCTTCTTCTGATTATTGGTATTGCAACAAGAGCGAACATAGCGATGTAGAACTCAAATCCAGGCAGTAAATCCAGTTCAGGATCTCCACCGGCGGTCTGCACATTTTCCTCTCTCAGGAAAGTGAAAGTGACAGTGATGGGACTTGCGGGAAGGCTTGCCATGGCAATCTCCACAGTTACAGTAAATGTGTCCTCTTCAGGATTATCATCCGTGAAGGTCAATTCCCACTCACCAGATCCCAGAAAACTTGCGCTGAATGAACCAGATGCAGTACCACTTGATCCTGAAACTGATGCATCAAAAGTTGCATCGACAACATCGTTGTTATCCTGGTCAATTATTTTTCCAGAGGCAGTCCAATCTTCATCCATACCAATTTTAGTTGTTTCAGATGATGTGGTCCATTGCAATTCAATATCCTCAATACTTACTTCGAATGCCTCGGTATAGTCGCTGTAACCAGATGCAGTAATAGTTACTACAAATGAATAAACTCCTACATCTAGTGTATCAAAGGGTAGTGTGAGTTCATACTTGCTTGTGGCAGCATTTAAGACACCATTGTGGGTTGCAGAACCGAAATCTACAATAACAGTGGCACCAGAAATTCTGTTTTCAATACTGTTGAGTGCATCGATTGTGACATCAAGATCCTGTCCCAACATGAGAGGATTGGCATAAAATACATCGGGAACAATCTCAAGTTCACGTACTTCGATAAACATATCAACAACATTGAAGACCATATCAGTCTTGGTGAAATTTAACACGAAATTATAATCCCCTGGAGCAAGTCCTGTGGTATCGTAGGCGAATTGGTAATATCCATCACCAAGTTCTGCCACATTGCCTTCGAATACATCATCGACATAGACCATACCTGTGACACCTGTAATACCATTCTGCCAGATATCCTGAACTTTTATGTCAAGAGATATGGTTTGTGTCTCATAAACATATTTGGGAGCAACAACTCTTGGAATTAGAACATCATCTAGGGCATCAAATATTCTTACCGCGGGTAGAATATCACCTTGCATAGAGAGACTGAGGTAATTATTCTGATTACCAACGTACTCAAAGTACCGGGTTACATATTCAACAGCCATGGGAGTATCAATCAAATGTAATTTCTCATCTCTGAACAATACATGAAGTACCATTTCAGTTGATGATAAATCCACCCAAGAGTTTTCAAAATTGTAAGCAAATCCACCACTTCGGTAGTCAGACCATCCATATGAATCAGTCACATTTGGGTATTGTAGAGCTGCCAGATTATCCCACATATTTTCTGCATTTATCAAATCATATGCATCCAGTGATTTTAATGAGCGAGCAGAATAATATGTATTAGTTACACTCTCATCAGATCTATAAACAAAACCATCATTTGTGGTTTGATGTCTCATCATTTCATTGACTAAGGTCATATTGTATGATGCAGCACTTATACCTACATATCCAAACAGATTTAGACTATCAGCAACTTGATAGTCTTGATAATAATATTCTTGAGTTCGCTCATTCCAGTTTTCATAAACAATTTGATCTTCAAGATCGTAATCATGTGTTTGACCAAGAATCTCAAGGGCTAAGACTCCATAATAAGTTGAGGTTTGATCACCCCAGTCATAATCTGGAGAGTATTTGAACATACCATAATCAGACCTAGAAGAATCAGTTACAATCATCGAATTCAGATAATCTAATGTGAGTGAGGTATCAATCTGACTTAATTGACCAGTGACATCCAAGATAAATAATGCATTGTACACCGATGCCAAACCACTGGTATATTGATAATCCCCATTGGTATCAATACGGTAAGCAAATGAACCAGCAGGATGCTCGGTTGTTGCTGTCGCTGTAGTTATCTGTAAATCCGACACATATCTGACCACCTCAGTATTGTTGTATTGAATATTAGACGGGAAGTTGTTGAAATCAATTCCTAGATTATCTAATGCTTCATATTCTCTTTTAATATCATAGAGGTAAGATCGTATTCCATCGTAGGTATAATGATCATATGCATAATGAGCACCTTTAGAAACAAGGGTAACGTTCAATATGTCTTGGGCAATCCAATCATCTAACACACCAGCAGCGGATAGATAATTAACCAGCTGTGAAGTGGCATATTCATGAATGTAATCCTGTCTTGCATATTCCCAATCAAGTCCTTGTTCAAAAGATGTGGTCTGCAAATCATTCTTGATCAATTCCTGATATTGAGTATGATTCATTGCGCCTGGTAAATTGGTTAGTCCAGAAGCAAAATTAAGACTATTGTCCCAACTCAGACTATAGAAGAAACCACCTGCTTGGGTTTGTAACAAGGGTAAACTATTCAAAACTCCAGTAAAATTCAATTTTGAGGCGATACCTAAAATATCAGTAGCCTCAAGTAGATTAAATGCCTCTTCTGGGCGAATCATGTCAGTTTGTACTTGACCTTCTTCGGAAATATCAGTGAATAAGGCCTCTAAATTCGTACGGAACGAATCAAGTTCATTTAAACGATTTAGTTTATTAAAAATATCCAATACTTTCACTGTTTGTGTCTGATCATATCCCCAGTTAGTCCAAGTTGTTTCAAATTCATTATACATCCTGTTGGTTGTCTCAATAAACCAAGTAGCACTGTATTGTGTACCATTATTAAATGAATATGCACTCGTATGAGTGTAATTCAGATTTTTTAGGAAAGTCAATGAGTTATCCAAAGGAATAGCTGTTACGTATGACAATCCATCAGTGTCCATATGGTATAAACTAGATAGAGCTGCGTGAGTAGCACGAATGTTACTATCTGCATACGATACTCCACCCTCAACCATCATCCTGCTTCGAATTTGCCTTCTCAGAGCATCTGTATCAACTAGACCAGATACTCCTAGATTTTCAACTGAATAAGCAAAATGGAAAGGTGTATTTGAATCCCAATAGTATGGAAGATATCTATTCCATGGATCTCTATCTATAATGTCATCAGAATTCTCATCTATCCAATAAGAGTTTAAGGTGTGATCTAGCAGCATATCAGTTGCTGAACTCAGGCTGAAATTAGAAGTGTATTCCATATCAATTTGAGCCCTAACTCCATAAACACCAAGGGTGGTACGCCACATATAATCGTTATATTGGAATTCATATATACCCCGTGTGTACTCAGCAAGATTTGAGTAGGTCTCATTATAATTCAAATTGGCATAATTCCAGGAAATAGGTGAATATTTGCTGGTAACCCTTTCTCTCAAGCTATCAAGATATGAATCTAAGGATGCTAAATCAAATGTAGCCTCAAGAGTTCCGCCTATTAATTTTACTGTTTCGAAGATATATGGTAGATTCTCAATAGTATAATCATAGTAATATGTACTATCTTGATATCTGGATATTGCACCATAATATATCGAGTCTGTATCGGTATTTTGTCTCAGCGTAAATTCACTAAGTACTGCTGCAAGATCAATTACACCAGTTAGGCCAAAGTGACTCAGGAATAATGCGGCATAATATTCGGTTAAATAGTAATAATAATCATTTGCGAAAATATTTTTAGCCTCATCAACAAGTCTATTCATATACAGACTTGGTAAAGTATTAGTGGTCAATTCATCATACATGATAGCCATTATGAAAGCGTCTTCCTGACCAATTCCATAATCTAATCCGGGAACACGAGTAAAACCATAGTATGAATCTAGATAGAATCGTTCCTCGACGAATTTAACAAAATTAGCCTCTTCATCCACGGTTAATCCAAATAGAGATAATAATCTATATATCTCAAATGTGGAGCGGATATCAGCTAAGTCTTCTGTATAGCCGCCGTCCCAGGCACGCCTATAGGCAATTGCCTCCGCAGCTAATGTCTTATCGAATTCAGGACCGTCATAGACGTCTAAATTCGATGCTATCTCCTGCAATGACATTTCCATTGGATTTGTGCTTTGCAGTGTGGCCATCTGCCCGATCTTCACCTCATTAGATGAACTCATCCCAGTGGTGAGTGTAGGACCGGAGGAAATTGCCAGTACTGCAACAAGAAATAGTACTGTAAATCTGATTGAGAATCCTCTCATGTTTAAGTAAAAGGAATTGTGATTAATAAAGGTTGAGAATCAGAGTTAATAATAATACTTTCGTTTTTTTTCTTTCCTACTTAGTAGTAATATGCGAGATAAAAATTGAAAACCTATATTTAATAAATCATTATTTGGCGCTGGTTAATTCTTAATATTTGTAAAATCCCTCACCGGTCTTTCTACCCAACTTTCCAGCCCTAACCATCTTTTTAAGTAATGGTGCGGGTTTGTATTTTGGTCCTAGTTCACTCTCGAGATATTCTGCAATGAATAAAATTGTATCTAGACCAATGAAATCGCTCAAGGTTAAGGGCCCCATAGGATGATTCAATCCAAATTTCATCGCAGTATCGATATCCTCTTTGCTTGCAATTCCCTCTGATAGAGCAAAATACGCCTCATTTAATTGTGGGAGTAACAATCGATTCACAATGAAGCCAGGCGATTCCTCAGCAACCACCGTTTGCATTTGCATTGATTTTCCGTATTCCATTGCTACTGCCATTGTTTCCTCAGAAGTTTCATATCCATTGATGAATTCAATTATCTTCATTACCACTGGAGGGTTGAAGAAATGGGTACCCAAGAATTTTGTTGGTCTACCACTTGCTTTTGCCATCTCGGTTATCGATAGGGATGAGGTGTTGGACCCAAAAATACAGGCTTCTGGTGCATATTGACCTATTTTTTCCCATGTTACATTCTTAATATTCAAATCCTCTATTATTGCCTCAATCACAAGATCTGCTCGCTTAACAGATAGCTCAAGAGATAATTCACCATGAAGTCTTGCCTTGATGGTATCTACCTCCTCTTTGGACATCTTTCCCTTGGTAACTCTTTTATCCAACCACTTGAGATTTTTATTCATCCCATTATCGATGAATTCTTGCTTAATGTCATTCATGGTCACGTTGTAACCATAGATTGCAGATACTAGTGCAATTCCTGCACCCATTTGACCGGCTCCAACTACGGTGATATTCTTAATTTCTGTCATCTATTTTGCAGGCGATTGAGCAATTTCATAAGTTTAGGTATAATAATTTGGATGAATATACTATTTTTGAATTAAATTAATTTTCTCTGGAGTACACTAATTTTCCATTGATATATGTTCTAATTACTTTGTTTCTAGCGTCAAGTGGCTCTCCGTCAAAAATCAGGAAATCTGCATCTTTTCCGGGAGTTAAACTTCCAACGCGATCTTCCACACCCAGTATTTTTGCTGGATTAATTGTTACTGTTTTAAGCGCTGTACTCTCATTTAATCCCTCTCTGATTGCCATGATGACGTTATCTCTCAGACCGTGAATGGGGTTAAATGGTGAATCAGTAATAATACTCACCTCGGCACCTGCATTCTCTAGTAAACCCGGATTTGCCATTGTCTGATGGATTAGTTCTCTTTTTGATCTTTCTCCAAATAATGGTCCAACTGCCACAGGAATCTTCTTCTCCGCAATGGTATCTCTAATCTTGTAACCCTCGGTTGCATGTTCAATTATCAAACTATAACCAAATTCTTCTTTCAGCCTTATTGCTGTTCTGATATCATCTGCACGATGGGCATGACATCTAACAGGTATCTCCCTGTTCAGTACTTTAATCAGCATCTCTTTTCCAAGATCATATTTTGGTGCTTTTACTGGTTTTCTGTCGTTTTCCTCCTTGTTTTTTTCCAATTCTTCGAGCGCGTAATAATGCTGCCAATCGTTGTTGTAATCCATTGCATCGTAGAATGCTTCTCGAATTAGATATGCAACACCCATACGTGTGCTAGGGGCACGTTTGAACATTTCACCCACTCTTTTTGGATTTTCGCCCAGAGCCATCTTCAATCCAGCAGGTTCTTTTATTACCATCTCATCAGCTTCTGATCCAACTGTTTTCACTACTGCGTACTGACCCCCAATTGGATTTGCAGAACCATGAGTCACACCAATCGTGGTTACTCCTCCGAATCTAGCATCAGCGAAACCATAATCTTCTGGATGAATTGCATCTAATGCTCGTGTATAGGGAGTAATGGCCGAGAATATCTCATTACCATCATTATT
>DAOUUM010000010.1 GCA_030668165.1 Candidatus Heimdallarchaeota archaeon | reverse complement strand
TTGATATCTGGGAAAAGGGACTCGAGTATAAAAGGAATTACACTTCTAATGATTGTTATCACTACAGCTTTGGCAGGGCTGATGGTCCTCTCTGGGAGTGTGATTCTCAATTGACTGTAATTGCAGATATCTCAAGCAATCTCGATCTCAATACAAGCTATCATGTGGAAGAGGAATCATTGATTAATTGCTGGGGATGATATTCCTGCACACAATACGAAATTATTATTTTTAATTAAATTCATATGTTTCAATAATAATATTTGGGATTTTCGAAAAATGTTTATGATTACGAGTAACAATCTCTTTTAATCCATTTTTGAGCATAATTGAAGCGATCATTATATCTGCACGTCCAATGAATTCACCCTTGGACCTTTGATCTGCTTCTATTTTTGCAGAGATTTCTGTACATTCTAAGTCGTAGTTAAGAATTATCAGTTTTCTTATCAAGTCTTTTCTCAATTTCATTTCTCTTTCCAGGTTGGAAGACCCATAAGCTCCAACTAAAAATTCGTGAGCGTTTATTGAGGTAGTACAATGAGGACCTGACACATCTAAATCTTTCACCAATTTCTTTCCCCCACTTGTCATACCTTTAATCATATCAATTAAAAATGTAGTATCTAAAAGTTTCATTCTCTGCCCTCAAACATCAATTCTCTAGATTTAATCATACTTTCAATCTCAATTTCGTATTCTTCATCACTCATGGTCCCTTTTCCAAGTGATCCTTCAAGATTGCTAAACTGCTTCGCCAACCTCATCACGGTATCTGAAAATGATTCATTAGGTAATTGAAGTGATTTTAATATGTAATAGGCTTCTTCTTTGATAGAGATCGTCTTTGTAGCCATAATATATATGTATGTGTACACATACATAAATCATATTATTCAATAATTTATTTTAGTGAATAATTATAGTCAACTGATTCCGGAAATCAAGAAAAGAAAAAATTGTCCAAAGCAGTAAAATTTCACTTTCAATGTAGTCCTATTAGATTTATATCTAGAAAATTACTATTATTAATTGGATGCTAACACAGAAGAACCAGATACGACATTGGTGACCAGACTCAGGCTCGAGATGGAACTGGACTTGGTGGTATGTATGGTAATGGGACTGGCGATGGAACCTGTGAATATATTTAAATCATGAATTAAACTTTTATAAATATTTTCTATCTTCATTTCACTCCAACTATTCAAATTTCAATAAATAGTTGGTTTGATATTCATTTATAATTAATTGTAAAACAAATTTAATCGTATTGAAAAATTTACGCAAACAAATTGAAACCGATGATATCTTGTATGATATATTAATATAAAAATTTATTAAGAATCTGCCCTGATAACTCTTGTACGATAAACTAATAGACCAATTACATACCATAATAATGAGAATGCAAGTAAAATAAGTAGGGAAGTAAGCACATCTGACAGATTTGCATTATCATGTAAAATGGCATCTAATGCCTCATTGGAATGATAGGTTGGAATGATATCCCAGATCTGTATATTCCATGCTTTAACCACAAAAACATCAGGCACAGGTAAAAAAGCACCTGACAGGAATCCAAGAGGTGCTGCTAAAATGGTAGTGGCACTAGTTGAATCCTTTGCAGTTTTTACATAGCTTGCAATTATCAGCGAGAGACCTGATATGTTAAAATTAGTCACCTGTAAAACGACAAATACTTGCCACCATTGATCAAAGGTCGCATGGAATCCCCAGAACTCAACTGTGAACACGGTTATCACCAGTTGAATCGAGACAGTGATAAATTGTGCCATGAAAAGACCAACAAAGAATTTCCAGTTTGACATCGGAGAAATTTTGATCCTGTTTATAGTTAACTCCTCTTTCTCCTCGACTAGTAATCCACTCACCGTTGTCATCTGTAGTATGATAAAAAATACCATGAAACCTGGAACTAATTGGTTGAACAAGGTATGTTCCTCATTGTCATCTTGAGATTGTGATATCTGTGTGAGTTCTATATTTCCACCAGAGAGTGGTTCATCTATAAAAGCACCAATTCCAGTGATTTGTGATTCATAATTTGTCATGGCCTCATTTATCAGGGAGTTGACAGATTGATATTCCGAGACTGTGGGATCACCATATGTAATTAATGAGGTAAAGACATCTAAAGGATACCCAGTGATATTTTGTGAGTATATAGAACTGTATCTGGCATTGTATCCACTAAGAAGGGATTCAGTGAAATTTTTGGGTATATAAAGTCCCAATTGTACATTCTGTGTCTCAACATCTCTCACCAGTTCATCAATTGATCCATACTCCAGGAATTCAAAATTAATGGAGGTATTTACAATTAAATTGCGATGATTATCCATAAGATCAATAAATAATGCCCCAAATGTTGACTTATTATCACTTACCAGGTAATTATTGGGTATAATATCTGAGAAATCTAATGCAAATCCCAGATCTTCATCCACATATCCAATTACCCTGTTCTCGGTCCCTTCCTCTGCACCGAAAGCTATACCGAAAAATGAGAAAAATAGTATTGGTAACACAAAAACAAGAATCAGACGGCCCTTATGCCTAATGGTGGCCTTAATTGTTTTTTTCATCACAGTAATTATCATCTTAGTCTGAATCTCCTTAAAGTATATATTATCAGGGACAAGATGAACCAGAGCAAGCCAAATATTAGCAAGAGATATATATCTCCAGCTACTTCCTCGATACCCCTGTCAAACAAAAGTACCGCACGAAGTACATTCACCGCATGAGTCCAGGGAAGTAAATCCCATACAAGGAAATGTGGACTACCAGAAGTGAAACTCAATATATCCTCAAATAAAATCAGTTCAGGCATGGGAATAAACGCACCTGAGCTTAATGCAACAATACCTGTCAAAAGACCAAGTGGGGCACCCGATGTGTTGGCATCGTTAAAAACTGTAGCTCCAAGAAATACAACTCCATAGGTTGCAAACATGAGTAGTAACATAATACCATAGGCCAGAGGTACTGAGCCTATGGGATTAAAATTCAAGATATACTGTGCTGCAATAAATAATAATCCAGTCTGAATTGCCATCACAATTGATGACATAAGTAAAAATCCAAGTATGTATTGATGAGCTCCCATGTTTGAAATTTTAATCCGGTCTATTGTTTCCTGTTCGGTATCACCGAGTAGAGCACCCACAAAATAAACAGCTGACAAAATTGAGGCAAAAACGAAAATTCCCGGAGCGATAAAATCAAAAAATGTCTTTGTTTCTCCTGGTATTACGATATTCTGTTCAATATCAATATGACTGGGTAGGCCTCCCTCTTCAATTGCGTTAATGTACTGATTGAATACCGAGGATACAATACTTGATGCAATTGTATATGAATCAGATTGCTCATTACCATATAATTGAACCTCCACATTCACATCAGTTGGAAATCCAGGAATCGGATGAACAGCTTGGTTATTAATAATATTAAGTAGTGATAATGTAAAATTCTCAGGGATTAATACTATTACATGGGCGATGCGTTCATCGATACTAGTTTGGATCTCATTGATTTGAATACCCTCAATTTTATTAAAGATAGGTAGGATTTCATTATCTTCATTCTCAGCATAATTCAGATCGTACAATATATTTGAAACTTCCATTCCAGCTCCACCCTCATCCATCCAGGAGGCCAGATCATCAGGTAATGTGGTAAAATCCTCTGAGATACCCTCATCATTGTTTATTATTGCAAGATTATATGTACTAGCAGACGCCAGTACATCACCTCCAAAAGCAAAGGAGAACATCCACAGAAAGAAGAAGGGAAAGGCAAATACTATGGCAAAGGAAATTTTATTCCTGTAGAAATGTTTGAAAAATATGATGGCAACTGTCAGAATCATTCTCTCAAAGCCCTTCCGGTTAGATGCAAAAAAACATCCTCAAGTGTTGCCTTTCTGATCTTCATATCAACCACCTCAAGACCCTCTATATTTGTCAAAATATTGAGTATCTCTGTTAATCTAGATGGGGCATTGAGACAGCGTATCTGCAGCATCATGCCAAAAGGGCATATATCCAGGATACCAATTCCATCCTTTACCTCTTCTAGTATGATTGCAGCTTTTTCGACAAAAATATCCTCATTGAACTGTAACTCTATGAGATCTCCCTCACCAATGGAATTTCTCAGGTTCTCAGGAGTATCAACCACCAACAGTTCTCCATGATCCATTATAGCAATCTGATCACTGAGTCGATCTGCTTCCTCCATAAAATGTGTGGTTAAAATAACTGTTTTCTTTTTAACTCTTGTCAGATCCCTGAGAAAATCCCAAACCAATGCTCTTGAGTGTGGATCCAAACCAGGAGTTGGTTCATCTGCAACTATAATCTCCGGATCATGCACGAGACCCATTATTATATTTAATCTGCGCTTCAATCCTCCAGATAGATTCTTGGCCAGTGTTTTACGCTTATCTTCAAGTGAAATTTCTTTGAGTAAAGAGTTGATTATTTCCCGTCTCTTCTCTTTAGGAACATTATACATCTCACCAACAAATTGAAGATTCTCCTCAACTGTGAGATCATCCCAGAATACAAGGTCCTGTGGGATCAATCCAAGCATATAATTCAGTTTTTTCTTATTCTTACTGGCAAGTAAGCCATCTATGTATACCTCCCCAGAAGTAGCCCTTAACAATCCCACAAAAATCTTGAGTGAGGTTGTCTTACCGGCACCATTAGGTCCTAAAAAGCCAAATATTTTACCCCTTGGTATTGAGAGTGTGATTCCCTTAACAGCTTCAAGATCTCCATAATTCTTCTTAAGATCCTTAACCACAATCAGCGTATCCACGCAATTTTATTAAAAATTTAGTATAAATAATTTCTTATTGCTTATAAGGAATTAATCACCGAGATTAATCAATAATTAATGTTTTCAAATTTCGTAATATTATTATGCGAATTTGCTAAATGATAAGGACTCACTCATTATAATCGATACAATTTTGATTCTTATGGGCCTAAAACTTAATTTAATAATCTTATACTACTGACTGTTGTAGAAATATTTTATTAATTCCCATATTACTGAGGAAGAAATATTTTGAAATCTTCTGGGGCTATGCATGCAGTTTTGTCCGCAATATCTTTCATTTCCAGATAATGACCCCCCATACTTATTTCGGGATATCTGATATTATACTGTCTATATCTGAAGAATGCTGTGCAAAGTGCACCATATATTGTAAAAGATTGCAGACTATCCATTTCTCGAATACTGAGATGACGAACAGAGAGATACCCTCTTAATAATTCTGTCATCTTTATAAAATCCAGTTTGCCATCCACTCTACAGCTCCCTACAAATGCCATACCAATATCCATTGCATAAGGAGCAATACAAGCCTCTTCGAAATCAATTAGATAGTGTTTATCGCCTACAATCACATTATCCGCAAAAATATCTGAGTGAATAACTCCCTGTGGAAGATCTTTCGGTGGTAAATCAAAAGAATACAACCAAGTTTTGAACTCCGGTTTATTCCAGTAATCTGTCTCAGACCAGTGAACATGTCCATAGGGATGACCAATAGGTAATTGAGAATCTAGATCAAGGTTATGCAATTGAGCTATTATACATCCGAGTTCAAATACCCGATCTGATGAGGAGAGAATAGATCCAAGTAAGAATTTTTTCAAAATAACTGGATATCCCTTGTAATCAACCGAATGGCTACCATCTTTTGAGAGAATAAGTTTGTTGGTTTGAAAATGTGCGGTATTTAGTTGTAGAACAAGATCTAGCACAACCTCCATCTGCTCATATGTTTTCTCATTACAGACTGTGAGAATAAACTCTCCATTGCTGCTCTTCAGGAGGTAAGAGGTGTTAGACGAACCTCCATCCATGTACTTGAAGTCTTTTACGTAACAATCAAATTTCTCAGCAAGAATAGTTATGGTCTTGAAGTCAAGATTAGTTAGTTTGGCCATTCAATCCCCTTAATGTGATACTAGATGTTCTTATTATTTGTGGACCTCCAATTTTCTCAATTCCTTTAGTATGGAGATCCATGTGAGAGTGTGATTCCCTTAACAGTTTCCAGGTCTCCATAATTCTTTTTAAGATCCTTAACTTAGTGTATCCAATCTGTATTTTTATTAAGATTTGAGTATAAATAATTTCTTATTGCTTATAAGGAATTAATCACCGAGATTAATCAATAATTAATGTTTTCAAATTTCGTAATATTATTATGCGGAATTGCTAAATGATATGAACTCTCTCATTATAATCGAAACAAATTTGAAGCTTATGGGCCTAAAACTTAATTTAATAATCTTATACTACCGTCCAATGTCGAAATATTTTATTAATTCCCATATTACTGAGGAAATATATGAAAATAGCACAGATAGGTACAGGAGGATGGGGAAAGAACCATACCAGGGTATTATCACAATTGGGTAGATTAGCTGCCGTTTGTGATCTGGATGAAGACCGTGCAAAAATGTATGGAGAGATGTACAATGTAAATTACTACACAGATATACTAATTCTCCTTGAAAAGGAAGAATTTGGTGCAGCAGTGATCTGTACTCCCACATCCAGCCATTTTGCAGTTGCTTCATTGATGATCAAGAATGGGAAACATGTTTTCGTGGAGAAACCAATGACCTATCTGCCCTCAGAGGGAGAGGAATTGATCAAATTGGCCAAGGAAAATAATGTCCAGTTAACATCGGGTTACATAGAGAGATTCAATCCCGCAGTTTCATATGTCAAAGATCTTATGAAGGACAAAGCATATGGGGATCTTCTAATGCTTGAATTCAAAAGAGAAAACAGAATGCCGCTTCATATCAAAGATGTGGGGATAATATATGATACATCTGTGCATGATATTGATACAGCCTTGTGGTTATTTGATGACAAACCAGAGAAGGTCTATGCCAAGGCCGGTAAGATAAGACATGATCATGAGGACTTTGCTGCGATTATGCTAAGTTTCAAGGATAATAAGGTTGCAACTATCTTATCTAACTGGATAACTCCCACAAGACTTCGAACATTTGATGCAGTCTTCACTGATGCAAGAGTATTCTCTGATTTCATAACCCAACAGGTGAGAATTGAGACTGAGGGTGGTACTTCAGAACCCAAAAGAGAGAGTGCGGAACCATTATTACTGGAACTGAGCAATTTTGTTGATGCTATAGAGGGTCGGACAGAATTAATCGTAACAGCTGAACAGGCACTCAATGTCACCAAGATCGCTGATGCTGCTATCCGGTCAGTGAGAGAGGGAAAAACTATTATTATAGAATATTAATTTTATAGCGGAAATATGAGAGCTATCCATTCGAACTTTCTACTCTAAAAACAGTAATAATAAATTTCTAATGAAATATTAGTAATAATATATTTTCTAGCGTCAATTCTTATATCCGAATTGATTACTATATGCTTATGGCGGTTGAATCATTATATTTTATCGGGGGAATCATAATTGCATTTTTCATTGGAAAACTTAATCCACAATCATATAAAAAAATAATTTTGATTGTTTCACCATTTTTGACCCTTGCAGTGATTCTTGTCGATGAATACACTACCAAATCAGATAGCTCATTGTTCACTGCCCTGTTATTCATACTAATCCCACTCTATCTATTGATAGGTTTGGTTGTAGGTGTGGCAGCTCTTATTCCTGGCTTCATAGGCGCAAAATTCGGTAAAAAAGATTTTGAATTTGAGACCCAGTATGTACAGGAGTATGATCAGACAACCAATTATTAGATAACACAGAGTGGATATACGAATTATACCTTATCTTTCCTTCTTCTGATAATAAATGTGATAGAAAAAATAGATACTAAAAATGCTAAGACATTAAAATTACTTTCAACGTCCTGTGATAAGCTTGATAGATCTGAGATGGTAAATATCGTTTCTGTCAATGTTGAACTTTCAGTGGTTGTTGATATCTCAGTAATAGTATTTGTGGGTGGTACCGAGGTAGGAATTGCTGCGCTGACTTCTGATGAATATGCACCCTCTCCAATTGCATTGACTGCAGTAATAACATAATAATAAGTGATACACCCATCGACTGTAGTATCATTGAACTCTGTAAGTGTAGATACAAAAATCATTGAATAAATACCTTGAGAAGTTCCACGATAAATCTTGTATTCTATAACAGCTGATCCACCATCATCAATAGACGCACTCCATGAAAGATCTACAAAGTTACCTCCAGGTGAAGCGTATACATTAATCGGTGCGGTGGGTTCTGAGATGGACTGTATAATGGTGTTATATTCAGATGAATATTGACCCTCACCGAATTGATTTGTAGTAGTCACCACATAGTAGTAATCCTGATCCGCTACAATAGTTGTATCGTTATAATATGTTTGACTGCCTATAGAGCTCCCCAAATATGAGTAAACACCACTGCTAGTTCCTCGATAGATTTTATATGCGGTATAAAGTGATATAATATTGTTTGGATTAGCATCCCATACAAGAAAAATATAATTACCTTTCTCATTACTCACTGATGTGATATTTGTTGGAGGGTTTGGAATTAATCCAATGATTTTGACAACAAATATATCATTCCCACCGTTGTGAGTATCATCATATGCATTTGGTGTAGATGGGAAATCTGTAGCACCATCAACAGTTGATCCAGTGATATATAACGCATTGGTATGATCTATCTTTATCGAGTAGGCAATATCCTCACTTGTTCCTCCAATAAAGCTGGAAAACAGTATTATAGACCCATTAGCTGAAAGTGCCAGTACAAACACGTCCCTTACTCCATTATGCGTCTTATCGTATGCACCCACACTAATGGGGAAGTTCGTCGATAAAGTATACCCGGTTACAAAAATTTCATTATTGTCATTAATTACTATTGAATTTCCCATTTCATCCTCTAATCCACCAATATATGTAGAAAAGATCAGGGAAGCGAGGTCTTCCGAAAGTTTTGTAACAAACACATCCTCAGCTCCATGGTTAACTGTGTTATAAGCATCTGCAGTAGTTGGAAAATCAGTAGATGCAGTCTCTCCAGTTATATATACATCATTATTACTATCAATTGCAATACCGCAACCATAATCATCGGCTGAGCCCCCTACAAATGTAGAGGACTGCAATATAGAACCTTCACTATCTAGCTTGGAGACAATAGTATCATAGCCTCCCTCATAAATTATACCAAATGAACCTGTTGTTGTTGGAAAATCCGCTGAATTGGAATATCCGGTGATGATTATATTTTCATTGTTATCAATCACAAGTGATCTTCCATAATCAAATTCACTTCCACCAATAAATGTCGAGAAGATCAAAGTTGAGAAATTGGCAGCAAGTTTTGTCACGAATATATCTAAATCTCCATTGTGAACTTTGTCATAAGCATCTGCAGTAGTTGGAAAATTAGATAATGGGGTATCCCCAGTAATAAAAACATCGTTATTACTGTTTATAGCTATTGAATGTCCGGTACCTGATCCAATAAATGATGAGAGGATCAAGGAAGAACCATTGGATGCCAGTTTGGTTATAAAAGCATCACCACCATTATAGCTTGGGTCAAACACCTCAGAAGTTATTGGAAAATCTGTAGAATATGTCGTCCCCGTAAGATATACATTATTATCATTATCTAAAGCGATTGCATTTGCGATATCTTCACTTGTGCCACCTAAAAAGGTGGAAAAGAGTAAAGTTGATCCATTGGCTGCTAATTTTGTAACGAATATATCATAATATCCACCATTGTGGGTCTCATCAAAAGCATCTGGAGTAGTTGGATAATTTATCGTATCGATAACTGTAATACCTGTGATATAGATATTATCAGAGCTGTCAATTGCCAAGGATATACCGATATCCAATCCAGATCCACCAATAAAGGTTGAGAATTCTAAAATTGGATCTATAATCAAAGTTTGAGAATGATCATAATTATCAATTGAAAATCCGTATGAGTTCTTATCTATGAATCTGAAATTCCCTCGTATCTCATCACCCTGTAATGTACCAAGAAAATTGATGGGATTACCATCAATAACTGATTTTTCACTGTTTAGAGTTTCAATTCTTACTTGCAGACCATCATCGATTTGTGTGATAGATATTGGTCCAGTCCATCGTAATTGGATATCCTCATAATTTCCTCCAGGATATACATAAAAGTCATATTTGAGTTGTCCATTCTTAATTGAGTAAATAAGATCAATATTATCATATATATTTTCATAAACCACTTTTCCGTAGGATGGTGCGTTGGTGACCCATTTATCTGAATCAGAACCATAGAAATAATTGAAGTAGGTAAATGAAGGACTCTCAGAAATCGGTTTCACTGGATTGCTTCCCACGAATTCAAGAGAAACATCAGTATATCCAATAATATTGGAAATCATTTTTTCTGATGATTCAATTCCATCAGGTACAATCTCATGTTCATCCTCAAAATTGGGTATTCGTAGCTGTACCTTGCTCTCAGAAAAGCCCATATCCATCTGAGAACTTGATAGAATGTATTTTACCTCACTGTCTATATCTGGATTGTCTCTAAATCCTGCTTGAAAACCACTCATGGTCCTATCGACATTAGATCTCAATTCATTACTAAGTTCAGTTTCAGTGTTGAAGTCCAAATTACCAATCTCATCCATTATAGGATCAGAATTGTTAGGAGAAATAATATCGAAAGTATTTGCTCCAGAATTTAATGGTACAATAACTAGAATTGCAATTACCATTAAAGTGTAATACAGGGGTTTGTTAGATGATTTTGAAAAGCCCATTATGATGATACAGGTTTTGCTCTATTTAATATACCTTTTTCAAATCGATAGGTAAAATACTCAATTTCTAATTATCTTTTACTATCATTTCAATGATATTTATATGATTATTCAACATATTACAATTACTTTATTTCTATCAAAATATGCCTGCAATAAATAAACTAGTAGTGAAGAGAAGTGCGAACAGAACATGCATCCCCACAGTCATAGCCAGGGCTGGAATCAATTCATGAAGATTGTCTTCTCGACAATTATTTACAATCGGCCTTATTTTCATAAAAAGAAGGAGTGAAAGGAAGGGAATGATACTTAACTATGGTAATATTCCAAATCCAATGGCCTCTAACAATAGAAAAATTCCTGTGATATTCCTGTAAGAGAAGATATAATAATAATCATATGAATAGCCCTTGCGATCAAAATAATTCATTGTGATTCATTGTAATTCATTGTAAATTTTTAACGCTTAATATCATAAAGATTGGGAAAAAATTAAAACAGTTGTATTGAGATATGATTTATATGCGGAGGACGGTAGTTAGCATTTTGTTAATCCTTCTTTTTATTCCTTTCACATCGAATCCAATTCAAGTTGAAGGGAAATTGAATTTGGACTATGATAAACTTGAACTTGGAATCACAACAGGATATCTGAATCAAGGAGAAGCAGATATTTACGAGATCACATTACAGCCAGGTGTATATGATTTTTACATGACTGGACCTGATAATAAAGATTGGTGGCTCTACATCATGTATGATGTGGATTTTATCTATACATATGTACATGGACTTGACAATCCCAAAAATATCAGTTTGACCATGGATGAAACAGAGACCTATCTTGTTAAAATTCGCTCTAATGATGGTTATGGTGAATATACGTTAGATGTGAGATATAATGACTTTCCCATAATTGTTGAACAAATTACCGATTCTCTTTACGGAGTATATACATCTAGTGCGAATTATTACAAATTGAACGTAATGGCAGGATTCACAAATATCACCCTAGATTGTACCAATTCCCAGCTAAAGTTGGAGTTGTATACTGATTCATTCACATTTCTTGAGAGTACAAGTACTTCAAAGAAAAGTATTCTGTATAATTCTACGTATGATAAGCCAATTATAATTAAAATATCGGGAGCACCTATTGATCAAAATATTGATTATACTATATTTGAGGTGGAATATCTTCCTATCAATTTTGATAATGCAGAATTTTCCGGCTATTTGCGACAGGGAACAGAGATAATCCTCTCCCTTCAATTACCGGCTGATAATTATGTATTCACAATTAACACCCTCGATGGAAATCAAGTCGATTTTCAGATATTCACCAGCTACTTCAATCTGCTAGAACAGAGGTCAAACGTTGAATCGAGTGAGGTGCCGAAATTCTTCTTCGAGGATATTTCCCTGTATCTGAGAATATATGCCTCAAGTGGCAGTGGATCATTCAATCTGAGTTATTGCACATTCGATTACCCAGTGCTCCAAGTGGGTGATAATGAGGCTTTCCTCGATTTGGGGGAAATTACAATCTTTGAAATTGAACTGACTTTGGGATATTATACCTTCAGTCTGATTGATCCCCCAAGTAGTAATTTTGACCTCATACTCAAAGATTCCTTTATGTCCACTGTTGATTACTCATCTGACGAATTAGCAAATGATGAGATTCTCTATGATTGTGATACCAGTAATAAGACCATGTATCTAGAGATTAAATCGATAGATGGTTCTGGAACATTCAATCTAATGATTCATCATGTTGGTGAGGCAATCATCCCAGAGGATTATATAATTCCCGAGGAGGCAATCCTATTCTTTGAAATTACTGATATCAAGGATAAACAATTTGATATTACCCTTCGGATGATCTCAGATATTTTCAACATGTTTTTGGTGGGGACTATTAATCCCATTTTGTTCGAGGATGCAATCTCCTATGAAATGGATGATGTTCTAAATCCACATCTTCTAGCATATGAAGATGAGGCATATTCTGATACATATGATGACCATCATTTGAGCTACAATGGCCCTACAGATACTGTGTACCTAGTGGTTTACTCAATTAGAATGTTGGATGATAGAACTCTGTTTGACTCTGGTTTTAAGATACTCTCTGAATTTAATTATACTCAAGTGTATCTGTCAGATGATATTGGTTTTGATTTGGAGTACAAGGTAACTGGTTCATTATCTGATAATGCGGATGAAGTATGGGATGATTATGAATATGTGATCTATACAGGATACAATTTAAAGCAAGGAGATATACTTGACGCTGTGATTGAAATTGATAATTATTATATTGGTTTTACAGTAATTTTCTTTGATGGAGATTCATGGAGTGATATTAATGATTTTACAAATGCTATTAATGATAATTACCTTAATAACGTCCCTATACCCTCCAATTATTACAATTTTGTAGTTTATCCTCAATATAATATATTTAGTCTGAGTTATAAGGCACCAGTGAATATGACGGTAAATATTGCCCTCGCTCCCACTTCATTCAGTGGTTATGAGAAAGTATCATATTCCATGTGGACGAATATTCTATATGAAGGAACAATCATTTATTTGGATCACACCGTCAGTAGTAATTCCTCCAACACCACTAATTCACCCATAGCATTTCCCATGATTGTCTTAGGTATTCTTGTTTCAACTACTCTTTCACACAAAAAGAGAAGAAGAAAAAATAAATAAAGAACTGTTGTTATAGCAGTTTCATTAAGTAACTCATAAACTGCAAATTTAGAGGTTATATCGAAATAATCCTGCGATAAATAAACTAGATGTGATCAAGATAGCAAATATGAGATGAAGACCAACCGTCATGGCCAGTGCCGGATGCAATTCTTGTAGATTGTCATCTCTGCAATTATTAACAATGGGTCTAACCTTCATATAGAGCATTAGTGCAAGGAAGGCAATGATACTAAACCATGGTAACAATCCAAAGACAATTGCAATTATCTGTAACACAACTGCGGTAATTATCATTCCATGATAACCAGTTTTTGCCTTCTGTATTCCAAGCCTCACAATCATTGTGTTCTTGCCTCCGAGTTTATCAGCCTCCATATCTGGGAAGCTATTGATCCATAAGATCAGTTCAACATAAATACCTGCAATAATTGAGATCATGAATACCTGAAAATTCAATTCACCAGTCATGGCAAAATACATTCCCATAACAGGAATTATACCGAATGTGATTACGATTATTAGATCTCCCATATTCCTGTAGGATAACCTGACAGGGGGGGCAGTGTAGAAAACCAGTAATAACACACCAATAATTCCCATAATTAACAGGGCATGATCAAAAAATGGTGTGGAGAATATAGATCCACTCACCCTGTGATCAATATAAAATCCAATATATGTTCCAATTAACAGTGCCATTATACCCGAGAACAAAGTGGTTGTCGGAGTGGCGACGAGATGCTGGTACATGCGAGATCCACCATTAAATGGAGTTGTCAACTCGTTTATATCATCAGTTGAACGATCAAATGCATCATTGAGTATGTTGCCACTGGCCTGAAGCAGTATTGCGGTTATCAGACCTAGTACTAGATATAACAGGTTAAACTTACCTGTGTGCCAGTAGGCAAAGGATGCACCGATAAGGACTGAACCAATTATGGCTGTGAGAAAAGGAGCTCTGCTCATCCTGATCCAGTATTTTAACTTGGATTTCATGTTTAATAACAATGATTGACCAAAATTGGGGATATTATCAACTATCTCTTCCACATGCATAGTTTCTGTATCTGGATACAATCTGACAAGTTTTTGAGGTTTTAGTAAAAAGTAACGACACAGTGGACTTGAACTAACTGATTTTAATGTTGGATCCAACTTGAGAATTTCTTCATCCACTTCCTTTTCGTACTTCTTGGGAAAGGCCCGGACCATGAGCTGATCATGATGGGGATCCTGATCATCAGTGATCCTTGAGATCATTGCTTTTGAATTGTAGCTCAGATGTTCCCCTGCTGTTGATGCTGCAGATAATATCACATGAATACCCTCATCCGTTTGATAGCCAAAACATTTGGTGGCAACTGGTATTCCATCTGAGGTGGTCAGCAGGTAAAATCTATTCAACGCTCCATTTTCCAGGAAAGTCGAGATATCTTTAGATGTCAATTTATTGTCAATTCTAGTGGTTTCCTATTTATCTTTGTCATACTATAAATATTAAAGTGATTATTTATCGACTATTTTTGATTTTATCAATTATTTAATCATTCTTCATCTAATTATTAAGTTAATAGGTTTCATGCAATTCAATGGCGTTTTACAATTCTAGTGATCCCTATGAAGAATTCCTAGAGGTACCTGTAATGAAGGAGATGGATCTTGAATACAGTAATATACGAGATAATCTCAAAATATTACCTGATCTTATCAAAAATAAGAATTTTGAATCTGCCCTTGATATCACCTATTCATGTTTCAACAAGTTCTGGAATCCGGATATGGATACTGAGACACAGAAAAAATTCTATAATCTGATGGAGATTACAATATCCCTTGCACAGAGTGCCAACAGTGTTCAGAAAGCAGCTTATCTCTTTGATACCTTGTATGAGGAGAAGATGCTAAAAATAATAGGTCCACATTACAACATGCATTATCTCCAGGCTGTGATCTGGATTTTCACTGGCAGGTTCACCTATGTTAAACCCAACATAGCAATTGGTGATGAACTGATCCAAAATTCTGATGATCAATCAAGTGTTTTTCGCATAATCGGCCAGGAAATGTATGATGTGTGGCCCAAGCAGAGAATTGAGGTTTGGAATGATCATATGAAAAATTATTACAAATACAAGATATCAATTTTGATGGATCAATTCTAAAAATATCAAATACGATATATTTTATTGAGTAATTTCACTCAAAGGTTGACCCCGTCAATAACACTTAGATAATTATGATAAAACAATTGTCTCATGGATTTACTGGATAAGTTAAAGTGCCGTTTTAGTGTGAATGCAATCTCTATTCAAGATTTCACAGAACAAAACTGGGATGATTACATCAATCTAACACAGTTGATTTTTAAGGAAACCTATCCCAAGGATGATCCTGTTCCCACTTATGAATCCATAAAAAAAGAGAGACTTAGCACTATTGATACCTATGATTTTCATTATTTTATGATGTATTGTGAGGAGGAATTTGTCGGTTACTCTGTGATATATCACACCAATTCAAAAAGTCCTAATTATGAAGTATCCAAACAAAATGCTCAGCTAGGCATTAGGATCCACCCCGACCACAGGAGAAAGGGTATCGCCACCGCGGTACTTGGATATTTGAAGGGCAAATTCAGATACTTTGATAAAACTGTGATGCAGGGAGATGTCTATCTGGAAGGTGCGCTTGAATTTTGTAAAAAGGTACTCGGTGTTGATCCAGCAAAAACAGGTGATGAGAACAGAGTCTATCTCAAAGACATAGATTGGGACCTCATGTATTCCTGGATCAAAGAGGATGGTGACGATAAAATTGAGATCTATGAGATCATTCCAGATGAGATTATTGATGAATTCTGTGATGTTTACAATAGAACACTTGATCGTGAGCCTTCTGGTGATCTTGATGAGAAGTTCATTCTTACTCCTGAATTACAGAGAAAATATGAGGAGCAATTTTCCAAGAATGATAAGGTCATACATACCGCAGTTTCGTATCATGAGGGTAAAATCACGGGTATAACAGAGATGTACTACGATGTTAAGGACGGTTCACAGATATCTCAAGGATTGACTGGAGTAGCAATTGAATACGAGGGACGTGGTTTTGGTAAATGGTTAAAAGCTGCATTATTGCTCCATGTGCACAAATTATATCCAGATCTAGTTTTCGTCAGGGCAGGGAATGCCACGGCAAACAAAGCTATGCTATCCATCAATCATAAAATGGGTTTCAAATGTATTTTTCACAGATATGATTACAATATCAGATTGGATGAATCACGAGCCTATGCATAATTGACGTTGTTAATATATTTATCATTTTTCCTCCGATTTCATTGATCTATCATCTTTTGGATAAACAAATTATTGGGAAGAATATAATTTTTTAAAAAGGAGATTGTGTAAAGTAATTTGTGGAATTTTTAGGTATCATAGTTGATATTCTTGGGAGAACTGCTAATATATATCTGGGAGTATTATTTGGCCTCATTTTCATCAAATCTCCTCTGAAAAAATATAGGAAAGAATTCATTTTTATTACAATTAATATTTTTACGCCATTTTTAGTTTTTGTTTCCTTTGTTAATATTAATTTCACAAATAATTGGTTCCTACCAATGATTGCTGCACTTTTAGTGACTTTGATCGGTGTGTACACTCCAAAAATTATTGCCAAATTATTTAATCAAACTCCACCAGTCCCTGCAGAATTGAACACTGCGGCATTTTCCAATGGATTGAATTTTCCATTCCCCATTATCTTTGCATTTGCTCCAGGAGGGCTGGGATATGCCGGTATGTTCCTTGCGGTTGCGATCATTATGAGAAACACAGTGGGATTCATCATATCTGGGACAAGCATAAATAAACAGGTATTGAAATCAATACTTCTGTTTCCCCCTGTCATAGCTATATTTGTTGGATTACTCACCAGGGTAACATTCCTGGAACAAGCCCAAGCAGCGGTAAGTCTTCCCTTGTGGGAATTAGTATTTGAGATTGGAATTTTCATGACACTTATGACGGTTGGGTTCTCAATAAGAAAACCAAAAATTGAGTATAAAATACCAATATTTAGAGTGAGTATGTCGAGATTTGTTGTCTCACTGGTTGTGGTTCTCCTTCTCCTATGGATTTTCAATCCCACAAGTGATATTGCAATTCCATTGATTGTGCAGATGATTGCTCCACCAGCCGTATATAATGGATTATATGCCGAAAAATTTGGACTTGATACAGAGCTGACGAGTCAGATTATTTTAACCCTTACAATAATTGCATTGATTATACTGCCTTTTGAGCTCTATGCAATACAGTTATTCTATTAGGATTGAAAATTAGATTTAATCCCTATCAATATTTAATATTTGTTCTAATTGGTCCAGTATTCTCAGATAAGGTTCTGAATATTGCTTGATCTCCACATACAATTTATTGAGTTCTAGAAGATCAAAATTCAATCCCTGCAACTCCTCAGCATAGTTAGCAATCCACTTACTGAAATGAACCTGCACATCTTTTGAATGTAGATCCCTCTCCGCTATCAGTTCCTGTGATAATTGCTCAACATCTGCTTTTATTTTATTTTTCTCAGCCATCCTTTTCAAAAATTCTTCAAAATCAGGTTCATTCTTGATAATTTTGGGTTTACTTTGCTTATCATCATGTTCGAACATTATCAATTTTGAAGTCCTGCCAAAATAGGTGATTAAATTTCGTCCCTTCTTAATAGTACTAACCACCTGAACCAATCCTAAATCAACAAGTATCTGTATCTGGTAATAAAGACTTGATATTTTAATCTCATATTTTTTAGTTGTAAGAAAATTTAGGATCTCATTGACACTCAACGCATGTCTTGATCGACCATCGTCATCCACACCCTTGGAAATTGCCTGTATTATGTAATGCCGCACCTCATTCTTTCCAAGTTTGGCACCTACCTCCATGGGTATACTCTTTATGACTGACAGGTCATCCCAATATGAATAAAGTATTTCTGGAATTAATTCGTCCATAATCAACAGTTATAATATCAAAATTCACATATATAAGAATTAAGTATCCTTCCTATTACAATTCAATATTTCTTTAATTTATTTGAATCATAAATAGGTCAAAAGGGTATACTTATATTTGACGGTTCAGATATTCATATAATAATTTGAATCGTGATATTATGTCGTCTCAAGTAAATATTAAAGACCGTTCGAACAAGTATCTGTTCTTCTACTCCGGCCAACTTGTATCTCTGGTTGGTTCCTCCACTGTACAGTTTATAATAATATGGTGGATCACCATAACCACACAATCAGCTCTTAATCTTATGATTGCAAGTCTACTGGGAGTTGCATCATCCCTGCTAACTGGATTGGTGGCAGGTGTTATTGCAGATCGCTATGATAGAAAAATAATCATTATCATATCTGATACATTACAGGCTCTGGCAACATTTGTCCTCATGTATCTGTTCTATATCGGAATTGCGAATCTTACCCATATCTTCGGCTTATTATTTTTCAGAGGATTAATTGGGGGCTTCCAGAGACCTGCAGTACAGGCAATCATACCATCAATGGTTCCCAGAGAGAAATTATCACGTATTAACAGTTTGAGTTACCTATCAAATTCTGTAATTAATCTAAGCACTCCTGTACTGGCTGCCATACTTCTGGGAATTTTTGGTATGGAGAACATGTTTGCACTCCTTGCAATCGACGGGATTACATTCCTACTGGGAACAATCCCCCTGATACTGGTTAAAATACCAAAAACTCACATGAAAAAGAAATCAAGCACTGAGAAGAGTAAATTTAGAACTGAGTTCATGGATGGAATCAGAATAATAAAAGAGGGTCCTGGATTGATTTCACTTCTACTATCATTTGCTGTCACAAATTTCTTTTTAACTGCGAGTCTGAGTTTTCTACCACTTGTAGTAAGCTCAGATCACGGGCTTGGAGCAGATGAGTATGTCCTTGCCTATGGATTAAGTGCACTACAGGGAGGTGGGATACTCATCAGCACAATACTGATGAAGAAAAAACTGACCAAAAATCTGGTGAAAAATCTTACATTGGGTATTTGTGCAGCCATGATTGGAATAATTGTATCAGGAGCAGGTGTGTTCATGGGGAATTTATACCTGTTCTGGGCAGGCCTGACTGTGGTTGGGTTCTCGATACCAATAGCAGGTATATCCTCGTCAGTGATCTGGCAATCTAATATTCCAGCAGAGTATCAAGGGCGAGTTTTCACCGTTCGTGGAACCATTGCACAGATGATGTCGCCCTTATCACTGCTAATAGTTGGATTCATTTTGGAAATTATCCCAAATGGTCTGTCATACCTATTATTAATTGGTGGCTCACTGGGACTGATAGCTTATCTCTATGCATATTTCTTCACTAAAATACGATTGATTGATGGGGTGATAGAGAATAGAGTCAAAACAGAGACTCATAAACCAAAATTAAATATTGCTGTAAAATCAACCAGCTAATTATTTATCTCTCAGGTAAATTCACAGATGTAGTATCACTCCATTTTGTTTAAGTTTCAATAATCCAGTTTCATTAGCTTTGTTATGATGAAATTTATTCTCAAATAGGCTTAATTCATTCAAATCTATAATATTAAACAACTGTCTAGGTATCTTGCTGATTCTATTACTATCTAGATAAAGATATCTTAGATTTTTCATGTCTTCTAAATAGTTAGGTATCTGTTTGATTCTGTTATTATCAAGCAACAGATATCTCAGCTTCAACAGATTTTTCATGTTTTTAGGTAATTGAGATATGTTATTATAACCCAGAAACAGTGCTTTGAGACTGCTCAGATTACCGGTGGATTGAGGGAGTCGATGGATCTGATTATGCCAAAGGTATATCTCCTCAAGATTCTTCAGGTCTCCA
>DAOUUM010000522.1 GCA_030668165.1 Candidatus Heimdallarchaeota archaeon | reverse complement strand
GACTCTAGAATTTTTGTTCGAATAAACGGTTCACTTCTTTTGGCATGTATGGCAACCATAACATAACTTCCCCTCTCGAATATGATTTTTCTGCTGCCAATTGCAATCTCATTGATAGCTGTGCTAGATTGGGTAGCTTCTTGTAAAAACATGTTAACACTCGCCAGAGCAGATGAATATAGTATTTCCTGCCCCGTGGATACGATCTTAAAACGATCATCAATCAATCGAATATCACCTATATGACGACCATCCTGGAAGAAAACGGATATCAGAGATATTACCTGGTTACCCTCATTAATTTTCATCATCAACTCATTTGCACTTATGGTTCCATTGTCGATCTCCTTTGTACCAGGATTAGCCACAAGTAGATTGGTAATTGTATTCTCGAGGTTCTCGATGAAAATATCATCCATATCCAGTAGATCACTTTCTCTCTCCATGTACATTATATTTATACCAGTAGTCATCAAAGGATTGAGCATGAAATTTACAAGTTGCCTGTTAACCAGATGATGCCTTGTGATCAGGTTCAATGCATAATGAAAACCATCAAGTATCATTGAAATAGTCACCTGATCCCTAATTCCAAAATTATACTGATAGATCCCCGCATTCAAAACCTGCGCAGTGGCCAGAACTAGATTCTTTTCCAATTCTACTTCGTTATCAGCAATCAATTGCTGATTCTGAATTGCGGTGATAAATTTTCTTGTTATAATATTGAAAGAGTAAGCATCGACATAGTTACCACGAAGTTGTGATAATCTACCTAATTCTAGGTATGAGTAAAGAATATCCTGATTTGGGAACCAAGATAATTCAGGAGCCTTGTTTATCAGCTGTTGATAGTATTCTACAGACTTGGTCAGTTGATGAGTACTCAGATAGTACTTTCCCAGCATTTTAAGTGCTGAGACTATAGTTATTGAGCTCTGTGAAGGTGATAAAATTTTCTTAATATCATCAATTGCCTCCGAACTTACTACCAGTCCATTATTAACCAGTTTATAGTGATAGTTGATAAATAATAACTCAGAATACTGTGAGTGGATCTCTCTTCCAAGAGCATATAGTGGATAGACTAGATCCATTCCAGTATCTGCATCTGAGAATACATGCTCTATCAAATTAAGGGCAATAATCTCCATCTCACCAGGTATGGGAGTAATCATCTTGATGATATCTTCAGGTAATGATTTGTGAATGAGAACGAAGAGATTATTTCTGTCAATGCCATCCAAATTACTTAGCAGCGTATTTGCCAGGGCATCAAGAATTCTAGCATCAGTAATTATCCAAGAAGGGGGAAATTGGACAATTAATGTTTTCATGGTCTGATAATACCTGAGAAAATCAATATTCATCCGTAGACCATGAAATTCCTTGATCCAATCCAAAAATTCTGGCTCAATGCTATCCCAGTTTTTGAATACTTCCTCCATTATCATTGTTAGATTATTGAATTCCAGAGGGATCATACATCCACGATACACGTGATGGGTACTCAGGTCAATAAAATCTAGATGCAGCTCCACATCATCAATCTTTATATGAAAATATTTTACAGGATCTTGGGGAGAGATAAAATCATTAACTACTTTTTGAACCTCGGCTTTTACTAAGAGCTCCAATTCAATAGATTCTTCAGAGATTGGCCACTGGTAGGTTTTATTTACCTTGTACCTGCCTGAACTCTCTATGATTTCTATCCAATACAATTGATTAATCATCCAATATTTCTTATTATTATCTCCACATTAAAATTTTATAGCAGTTAATCTATCCTCGTGGTGAATCTCGTATCCCTTTTTCGGTGATATAGAATAACTCCTCACCCTCGGGATGTCTTGGGGAATCTGTTAATCGACAATTTCTCGCCTTTCCTGGAGAGCGTCTGAGAACAATTCTTGTCTGTGGTCTGTGGGACCATGCCTCACCCAGAGCAGGTCTTGCTTCTGAACCACCAGAAACGGTACTTATTTTCTGTACCATCTGATTGGTTACCACCACAGCCAGATCGTGTACATATGCCAGATTTGTTAGCGATGATGCATGTTGCATAATCCTTTGTTGACGCTCAGCAATTTGTCCAGTACCAATATAATCAGCTCGAAAATGAGATGCAATCGAATCTATGATTACTAATCTAATATTCTGTTCCTCTGCAATCTCATTGATCCTCTGGACTATCCTAGTCTGATGTCTTGAATCAAGAGCACGGGCGACCAATATATTTTCTAACACCTGCACAGGTTCAAGATCCAATCCTAGTGCCATT